>JAYULN010000663.1:0-1212 GCA_043763525.1 Hymenobacter sp. | reverse complement strand
GCCGACCCGACGCTCCCCGCCGGCACCGATTTCCTGTACCTGCCCGGCGGCTACCCCGAGCTGTTTGCCGCCGAGCTGAGTGCGAACGAGTCCATGCGCGCCAGCATCGCGGCCTACTGCGGCGGCGGGGGCGTGGCGTATGCCGAGTGCGGCGGGCTCATGTACCTGGGTCGCCAAGTAGTTGATGCCCAGGGGCGGGTCTTCCCAATGGTAGGCGTATTGCCCTGCACGACATCGATGAAAGACGCAAAAATGACGCTGGGCTACCGGACAATGAAGTGGAATAACCTCACCGTGCACGGCCATGAGTTTCATTATTCCCACCTGGAGGACCACGGCCTGACACCCGCGCCCGCGCAGCTCCGCAACGCCAGGGGCGGGGCCGTGCCCACGCGGCTCTACCGCCAGGGCAACGCGTGGGCTTCGTACGTGCATCTGTACTGGGGCGAGAGTTCCGCTTTCATCGGGCAGCTATTGCAAACGGCGGCGGGTGCGCCACCACAGTAGCCCCGCCACGCCCGCCACCACGGCGGCGCACACCGCGTGGTTGAGCCGCGCCACGCGGTCGATTTCCGGGTGGGCCAGCAAGCGGGGGTTATCGCCGATGTAGGGCTTGGGCACGAGCTGCCCGTGGTAGTAATTCGGGCCTCCGAAGCGGCAGTTGAGCACGCCGGCCAGGGCGGCCTCCGGGTAGCCGGCGTTGGGGCTTTTGTGCTGACTGCCGTAGGTGAAGATGAACCGGAACCCGCGCCCGCTGCCGGCCAGCAGGGCCAGCAGCCCGGCCGTGAGGCGGGCGGGCAGCAGGTTGGCCACGTCGTCGAGCCGGGCGGCAAACTTGCCGAACTGCTCGTAGCGCGGGCTGCGGTAGCCCACCATCGAGTCGAGGGTGTTCACCATTTTGTAGGCCATCAGGCCCGGCACGCCGGCCAGGGCGTAGTACAGCAGCGGGGCCACCACGCCATCGCTCAGGTTTTCGGCCAGGCTTTCGAGCACGGCCGTGCGAATTTGCTGGGCATCGAGCCCGGCCGTATCGCGCCCCACGATGCGGGCCAGCTGGTGCCGGCCGGCGGCCAGGCCGTCCCGCTCCAGCACCTCAAACACGGCCCGGCCCTCGCGCACCAGGCCCGTATTGGCCAGGCCGAAGAACACCCAGGCACTGTTGGCCGCCACGGCCACGGGGGCCGGGCAGTGCCGCAGGGCCCTATTCAGCAA
>JAYULN010000662.1:0-8009 GCA_043763525.1 Hymenobacter sp. | reverse complement strand
AAAGCCTCGACCCCGGCGTGCGCCGCTTCCTCAACCCCCACACCTACCCCGTGGGCCTCGAAATGAGCCTCTACGAGTACCGCACCCAGCTGATTCTGGAGAAGCGGCCGGTGCGTGGGGCATAGGGGCGATTCTGATTTTCTACCTTTCCAACTTACACTATGGCCCGAATTCGCAGCTCTTGTGCTTATTTGCTGGTGACTACCGGACTCGGCACTGCCTGCCAGCGCGTAGGCTTGCCGATTATTCGGCATCAGCCCAACCAGCGTACTGTTTTAGTAGAAGGCGAAATGCGTTATCCTGGCATCACCTCGCCACTCCAAGGATTCGAGGCAGTACTTATGCACAAGCTACAAGCGCCGGTTAGTGAGCAAATAGTTGCTATGAGAATGGCAGAAACAGGGCGCTAAGTAGGTAGCCAGTATTAAGTAGTCAGTAGTCAGACATCAAAGTGCTGTCAATCAATATTTAACATTTGGTCTTACTACCGAATACTTATGTCCGACTACTTATAAGGTACGCCTGGTGGCGGACCAACTGTACTATATCAGGCTTTCTCTTAAGACGCAAGACTGTGTCGTGGAAACCCAAGAATATCCAATACCTAAAGTTTCCAACGACACCGTCTTGACCAAGAATTTTTACATGCAATACCCCGACAGCACCGATTATGGTGGCTGCTTGGCAGGCTGGCATCCGCCCCGCTAATTACGCATACCGCAACTCCCCCGCGCCTACGCGTAGCGTCACGCCGCTTTCGGCGGTGAGGTGGCCAGCCACTTGCGCATCGTAGCCGCTGGCTTGCAGCGAGGCCACCACGGCAGCGGCAGCAGCTTCTTCCGTCACAATCAACATGCCGGTACCCATGTTCCAGTAGAGATAGGCGGTTTCGAGGCTGATATCGCCGATTTCCATCAGGCGCTGCATGGCGGGCAGGGGCTCGAAAAGGTTATCCAGCACCGCGCCGAGGCCGTTTTTGAGTACGCGCTGGAAGTTGTCGGCCACGCCACCTCCGGTGATGTGGGCGATGCCGTGCAGCGGCAGGCCGGCATCGAGCAGCGCCGTGATGCCAGGGGAATAGATGAGCGAGGGCGCGAGCAGGGCATCGCCCCAGCTACCCCCCCCCCTAGCCCCTCCCCGATGGGGAGGGGAACTAGTTTCTAGTGCTAGGCTAGAACTAGCAACTAGTCCCCCTTCCCCATCGGGAAAGGGGCTAGGGGATGGGGTTTCAAACGGTGTGTCGTGCCAGTTCTCCCCAAACAGTCGCGTCAACGTCTTACGGGCCAGCGAGTAGCCGTTGGAGCGGAACGAGGGCGAGCGCAGGGCCACCACTGCGTGGCCGGCCTGGGCGGTTTTGCCGCTCAGGGGCTGAGCCAGGCTGGGGTGCAGCACGCCGATGGCCGTGGAGCACCAGTTGAAGTTCATTTTCGCGCCCGGCCAGCCGCCGATGCGGTTGCCCAGCTCCGCGATTTCGCCGCCCGTGATGGCGATTTGGGCGAAGTTGGAGGCATCGTGCAGGCCGCGCATCAGCTGGTCCACCACGTCGTAGTCGAGGTGGTTCACGTCGATGATGTTGGAGAGGTTGGTGGGCACGAAACCGGCGGCGATGAGGTCGTCGGCCGTCATGGCGATGAGGTCGTAGCCGAGGGTGTCGTACTGGTTCAGGCGCTCGGCCACTTCAATTTTGGTCCCGATGCCGTCGGAACTGATGCCCAGGCGTTCGGCCCCGAAGCGGATTTCGTTGGAGAAGCCGCCGTCGAGGTCCTGGGCGGGCTCGCCGGGTAAGCCGGCGCGGTTGGCGAAGGTTTTTTTCGACCAGTTATAGGCGTTGCGCGAGGCGGCGTTGCCTTCTTCGATGGAGTAGCCGGCGGGGTTATTCATTTAACATTTAACATTTAACATTTAACAATCGTCAATTAGCACCCAACAATTATCTGCACTGCCTGCACTTACCCACACCGAACACGCCATTTTGGCTATCGACTTGTTGCGTCAGACGGGTGTTAAATGATAAATGTTAAATATTAAATGACCTTTAGTGCTCCGTCGGCTCGGGGGCTTTCGCGCTCACCGACAGGCTTGTTTTGTCTTTTTTATCGCCCCGGTGGCTGGCGCGTTCCTCCTGCACGTGGCGCAGGTAGTGGGTTACGTCGCCGGTGGGGTACTTGCCCGAGAAACAGGCGAAACAGCTGCCGCCGTGGCCTTTTTCCTCAGAGAACAGCTCCTCCAAATCGGCCAAATCCTGGTAAATCACCTTGTCGGCTTCAATGTAGCGGCAGATTTCGTCCTCCGTGAAGTTGGCTGCAATCAGCTCGGTGCTCATGGCCATGTCGATGCCGTAGATGCAGGGCGAGACGATGGGCGGGGCGCTGGAAATGAAGTAGACCTCGGTGGCCCCGGCTTCGCGCAGCAGCCGCACGATGCGGCGTGAAGTGGTGCCGCGCACGATGCTGTCGTCGACCACGGCCACCTTTTTGCCTTCCACGAATTCGCGGATGGGGTTGAGCTTTTTCTTCACCACGTCTTCACGCCCGGCCTGGGTGGGCACGATGAACGAGCGGCCCATGTGGTTGTTTTTCACCAGGGCGCGGCGGTAGGGCACCCCAATGGCCTCGGCCAGCCCGGAGGCGGCGAAGTAGCCGCTGCTGGGCACGTCAATCACCATATCGGGCTGCAGGCCGGCATCGGCCACCTTGCGGGCCAGGCGCTTGCCGAGGCGCACCCGCTCCCGCGCCACCAACCGGCCATGAATCACGGAGTCTTCGCGGGCAAAGTAAATCTGCTCGAAAGCGCAAAAATTCTTGGGCAGCTCGTACGGATTCTTGTAATGAACCTGGAAGTTGTTATCAATGAAGATGGCCTGACCGGGGCCGACATTCTCCACGAATTCAAAGTCCAGGTAATCGAAGCAGGTGCTTTCCGACACGAAGGCGTAGACCGGGCCGTTGGGCGTATCGCGCCGGCCCAGCACCAGCGGCCGGATGCCCAGCGGGTCGGTGAAGGCCAGCAGGCCGTGTCCGGCAATCATGGTAATGGTGGCGTAGGCACCCTTCACCAGCTCCTGAGTGGTTTCCACGGCATCGAAAATATCCACTACCGAGAGGTTGTCCAGGTTTTTCACGCGCAGCTCCGAGGCGAAGGTGTACATGATAAGCTCCAGGTCGTTGGTAGTTTTGGGCAGCACGTGGTATTGGTCGTGCAGGCGCTTGGCCACTTCGCGGAAGTTGATGACGTTGCCGTTATGCACCATGGCCAGCCCGAAGGGGTAGCTGGTGGTGAAGGGCTGGGCGAGGTCCGAATCGTTGGCCCCCTGGGTGGTGTAGCGCACGTGCCCAATGCCGGTGTGGCCCTTCAGTTTCTTCACGTGCTTGGGCTTAAACACGTCGTTGACGAGGCCCTGGCCCTTGTGCAGATGGAAAGAATCGTCGAATGTGGCGATGCCGGCCGCATCCTGCCCCCGGTGCTGAAGGGCGGTGAGGCCGACAATCATATCGGCCACAACATTATCGGGACCGTGAAAACCTACTATTCCGCACATGGGATGGGATTATTTAAGTGTCTCATAAGAACGTCAGGCTGAGCTTGTCGAAGCATCCCTACCGCTTCGTTGAGTCGATTGAATTACTACTGCGGTAGAGATGCTTCGACAAGCTCAGCCTGACGTTCATTTTTGTTCTTTCTGTATCAGTTCGGCCAGGGCGCGGGCGTACAGCTCGTGCTCCACGGCCAGGCCGCGCCGCTCAACTTCGGCCAGCGTTTCTGCCCCGCGCAAATCCACGGTTTGCTGAGCGAGAATGGGGCCGGTATCGAGGCCTTCATCTACCAGATGCACGGTAATTTTGGTTTCAGGCAGCTTGTTTTCAAACGCCCATTCGTAGGCGTGCAGGCCCTGGTGCTGGTGCGTATCGGCGGGGTGAATATTGAGGATGTGGCCCGCGAAGGGCTGAATGAAGGCGGGGGAAAGAATGCGCATGTACCCCGCCAGCACCACCAAATTGGGCTGATACTGCTGGAGCAGCTGGGCGGCCTCGGTATCGAAAGCTTCGCGCTTGCGCCCTTGGCTGGGCAGCGAGGCTACCGGGCAGCCGAGCGCGGCGGCGGCTTCAAGACCAAAGGCATCGGGTTTGTTGCTGAAGACGACCACGACTTCGGCCAGGCCTTGCAGCACACCGGTTTTGGTGGCTTCAACCAGCGCCAGCATATTAGAGCCGCGGCCGGAGAGCAGGATGGCCAGGCGTGCTAACCTCACCCCTACCGGACATGGCCCCGGCCCCGCAACCGCTTCATGCGCGGTACCCGCGAAGGGGGGAGCCATGCGAAATTGTTCGAAGGAGGTGAGGAGCTTCATCAGTTTCAGTTGAACTTCGGGTCTCAATTTACAACGGCGGCGTTGAGGACCGGAGCGGGACGCTGAGCGATATCGGTTCGGAAATAGGCATCATAAAAACTGACGTGGGCGCAGGCTTCGTAGGCGCGGGCGGTGGCCTCTTCCAGGTCGGTACCGTGAGCGGTGAGGACGAGAACGCGCCCGCCGTTGGTAACGAGCTGGCCGGTTTCATCGCGCTTGGTAGCGCCGTGGTAGGCCCGCACGCCGGCCGGCAGATTATCGAGACCGGTGATGAGAAAGCCCATTGGAAGTTTCGGGGCCGGGTAGCCGCCCGAGGCCAGCACCACGCCCACGAACGCGCCGGGCCGCTGCCGCACGCCTTGTTTGGCCAGCGTGCCGTCGAGCGTGGCTTCAATCAACGTCAGCAGGTTGCTATCCAGGGCGGGGAGCAATACTTCGGCTTCCGGGTCGCCGAGGCGCACGTTGTATTCCAGCAGCTTGGGGCCGGTGGGCGTAAGCATGATGCCGAAGTAGAGAAAGCCCCGGAACTCGAACTGCTCGTTTTGCAGCCCGCGCAGGGTGGGGTCGATGATGGTCCGCCGAATTTCGGCCAGCACGTTATCGTCGGCGAAGGGCACGGGGCAGTAGGCCCCCATGCCGCCGGTGTTGGGGCCGAGGTCGCCGGCCAGCAGCTGCTTATGGTCCTGCGAGGTGGCCAGCAACTTGATTTCGTGGCCATCGGTGAGGCCGATAATGCTGATTTCGGGGCCGGTCAGTTTTTCTTCCAGCAGAAAGGAAAACCAGCCCGAATAACTCGTTTGCAGGTCGTCGAAAGCCGCTTCGGCTTCGGCCAAAGAGGAGCACACGTACACGCCTTTACCGGCGGCCAGGCCGTCGTACTTTACCACTACGTGCCCGCCCAACTCAATGGCCTTGGCGCGGGCGGCGGCAATGTTGTCGCTCCGAAACGGCCAGGCCTGGGCCGTGACCACGCCGTGGCGGCGCATGAATTCCTTGCTCCACACCTTCGAGCTTTCGAGCCGCGCCGCCGAGCGGGTGGGGCCGAATACCTGGATATCAGAACCCTCGAAAAAGTCGGTAATACCGGCTGCCAGTGGGGCTTCGGGCCCCACCACAATCAGCTTGGCCTCGTGGGCCTGGGCAAAGATTTTCACCGCCTCAAAATCGAGCGGGTTGATTTCGGGGTGGCTATTGGGAATGCCGGCGTTGCCGGGCAGCACGAGCACCGTGGCCCCATCGCGGGTCAGCTTTTCGGCCAAGGCGTGCTCGCGCGCGCCAGAGCCGAGGAGGAGAAGGGTCTGGTTGTTCAACATCGTTCTGGTGGTTTGCCTCACGAGACCCCTACGGGGCACGGCCCCGTCGCCTTGGGGAGAGGGGGAGCCGAGGCGGCGCGGATTAGAGTTGTTTGAATTCCGCGTCGGCCGCTTGCAGCTTGGCTTTCGTGGCTTTGATATCCTTACTTAACCGCTCGCGCAGGCGGGGCAGGTTCAGGGCGCGCAGGGCTCCCTGGGCGGCGTTGTCGGGGCGCACGACGGTGAGGTTGGGCGTGCCGCTGGGCATGATGACCGACGAGTTCAGGTTCATGGCCAGCTCGGCGTAGTCCTTGTAGGGCGGGCACGAAATCACGGGCACGTTCACGTTGGCGGCCAATGCGCCGCCGAGGCCGTTGCTCAGGCCGGCCACGGCAATGATGACGCCGGGCTCGATGCTGTTGTTCCAGACTTCGGCCATGCCGGCGATGACTTCGCCGTTTTTGTGGGCTGAGGTCACGCGCAGCTGGGTGAAGATGTCGTAGCCTTCAAACTGCTGGCGAATTTTCTCGCAGTGCTCCTTATCGGCGGGCGAACCCATCACGATGTTCACCCAAGCATCTTTCAGCAGACCGGCCTGCACGAGGTTGGCCAGCAGGCGGGCGCGGGCATCGTGGCGGCCGGTGCCGGGCGCATCGGTGCCTTCGGGCTCGGCGGTGGGCAGGGCCTCGCCGGTGATGCGCTGGTAAATATCGAGGTAGCGGCGGCTGGCTTCCTGG
This sequence comes from Hymenobacter sp., assembly GCA_043763525.1. Classification (GTDB taxonomy): domain Bacteria; phylum Bacteroidota; class Bacteroidia; order Cytophagales; family Hymenobacteraceae; genus Hymenobacter. The sequence goes on along the minus strand of JAYULN010000662.1, from coordinate 1,632 downwards.
GCTACTTCCGGCGTGAGGGCGCGGGGGTATTGGCCATCCTTCTTGTTGGCAATGAGCCACTGGCGGACGTACTCCTTGTCCATCTGCTCGGCCGTTTCGGGGTTGCGGGCGTAGTCCTCGGCACTCCAGAAGCGCGACGAATCCGGCGTGTGCATTTCATCAATGAGAATCAATTTCCCATCGAGCAGGCCAAACTCATACTTGGTATCCACCAGAATAATACCCTTCGCAACCAACAATTCGGAACCGACTTTAAACAGCGCCAGCGACTTTTCTTTCATCTGGTCGTACAGCACCTGGCTCACCCAGCCCTCGCTCACGAGGTTTTCGGGGCTGATTTCGCGGTCCGATTCCTCCTTGGTGGTCGGCGTTACGATGAACTCCGGAAAGGGCTGGTGCTTGGTCAGCCCGTCGGGCACGGTCACGCCCGAAAACGTGCGCTGGCCGGCCTGGTAGCCGCGCCACATCGAGCCGGTGAGGTAGTGGCGCACAATCATTTCCACCTTGATGGGCTCGGCCTCCTTCACCAGCATGGCGTTGGCATCCACCAGTTTCAGGACGTGGTTGGGGATGATGTGCGCGGTTTTGGCGAACCAGAAGTTGGCCAGACCATTCAGCACCGCGCCCTTGTGGGGGATGGCCGTTTCGAGCACCGAATCGAAGGCCGAAAGGCGGTCGGTCACGATGATGAGGCGGTCGCCGCTGGGCGCGCGCAGGCTGTCGCGGACTTTGCCGCGGTGGAGGAGCGGGAGTTGGGGCGAGGCGAAGTGAGTGAGGGTGTTCATGCGTTTTCAATTGCTGCCTCACCCCCCCGGCCCCCCTCTCCTTCAGAGAGGGGGGTGCCAGACGACTGCGACGTTGCGGTTTGTTTTTGTGTGAGTTGGTGTAATTCGTGACTGATGCGGGCCGTTACTTGAGGCGTTTGGTGCAGAATTTCATGGTTGCTGAAACGAAGAAGATGGTAACCCAACTCCTGTAAATCGTGGGTGCGGCCCAGGTCGTATTCGGCCTGGCCGGGCTCTTCGTGGATTCCCCCGTCAGCCTCGATAATCAAACCGGCTTCCAGGCAGATAAAATCGACGATATAATGCTCAATGGTATGTTGGCGGCGGAATTTGTACCCCGCCAGCTTTCGGCCCCTCAGCTCTTCCCAAAGGGCATTTTCGGCCTCAGTAGGCTCTTTACGCATTTGCTGGCCAAATCCCTTCAACTCCCGATGCCAGCCACGCTTATCAGCAGTAAGATGCAACGGCAGTGCCGCGCTTCCCTTGTCGTTGTCGCGTCCGTAGTGAGCAGCGTCCTCCTGCACTGCACTTTCCTCACTTTCCTCATCCGCTCCACGCTCACGCAACAAATTCGCCTGGCTCCCCCCTCTCTGAAGGAGAGGGGGGCCGGGGGGGTGAGGCAGCCGTTCGGCGATATGCGCCACGATATTCCTAAAAATGCGCAACCCCTCCCCTTCTTCGGAAGCATCGGGGTTCTGCCGCCGCCGCCGCGCCCAGTCGGGGTGGTTGTAAGCCGACAAAAAGGCCTCGGGGTGCGGCATAAGTCCAAAAACCTGGCCCGTGGGGTCCGTGAGGCCGGCGCAGTTCAGGGCCGCGCCGTTGGGGTTGAAGGGGTACACATCGGTAG
>JAYULN010000661.1:0-1214 GCA_043763525.1 Hymenobacter sp. | reverse complement strand
TTGCTGCCGCCCAAGCCCCCACCGCTGCCAATGCAGCACGCAGTTACTCCGCTACGCAGTCGCTATTCGGCACGGTGGCCGACAGCCTGAGCCGCCAGGCGCTGCCCTTCGCCACGGTGGTGCTGCAAGCCGCCAGCGATGCCAAAAACCTGCTCAGCACCGTTGCCAATGCGCAGGGCGCGTTTCGCTTCGAAGCCGTGCCGGCCGGCAAATACGAGCTGCAAGTGCGCTACGTGGGCTACAAAAATGCCGCTCCCGTGGCCGTAACTGTGGGCGACGGCCAAGTCGCCACCTTGGCCCCCGTGCTGCTGGCCGCCGACCGCAAGCTACTGGCCGGCGTAACCGTAACCGCCGCCAGGCCCTTCATCGAGCAGCACGCCGATAAGCTGGTGCTGAATGTGGCCGCCAGCCCCATTGCCGCCGGCGGCACCGCCTACGACGTGCTGGGCCGCGCCCCCGGCGTGCTGGAACAGAACGGCGGCTTTGTTCTACGCGGCAAAAACGTAACCGTGCTGCTCGACGGCAAAACCACCAACCTCAGCGGCGAAGAGCTGAAAACGATGCTCAGCGCCATGCCCGGCAACACCCTGGATAAGGTCGAAGTCATTGCCAACCCCTCGGCCCGCTACGATGCCAACGGCGCAGCCATCATCAACATCATCACCACCAAAGGCCGCAAGCTGGGTACCAACGGCGTTGCCACGCTGGGCCTCGGCACCGGGCAGTACGGCCGCTACAACGCTGGCCTCAGCCTGAACCACCGCACCGAGAAGCTGAACGTGTACGGCGGCCTCGACCGCCAGGAGAATCAGGTGTACAGCACCACCAGCGCTTATCGCACGGCCGGCGGCGAGCTCGAAATTCGCGAGAACGGCCGCGAGGTGCGCCACAACCAGAATAACTCCGCCAAGCTGGGGCTCGATTATCAAATCAGCAAAAACAGCTCGGCCGGCGTGCTGCTGAAAGGCATGCTGAATACCCGCGACAGCGACGGCCAGAACCTGGCCCGCCTCAGCACCGACGTGCCGCTGGAAGCTTCCCTGGTGCGCAACGTGGGCACGGCCCGCTTCCTCAGCCCCTCGGTGAACCTCTACTACAAAACCAAGCTCGATACGCTGGGCCGCACCCTGAGCCTGAACGCCGACTACTTCGGCTACAATAAGCACTGGAGCCACGACTATACTACCCGCTACTTCGACGACCAGATGCAGGAA
>JAYULN010000660.1:0-3209 GCA_043763525.1 Hymenobacter sp. | reverse complement strand
CGGGCCGTGGCCGCATCACGCTGGCCCAGCACCCAGGCCACGATGCGCCGACTGGCCCGTTCGACGGCCAGCCAAAGCCAGACTTTGTGCTTTTTCCGGCCCAAAAAGGTCCACATCTCATCCAGTTCCAGGGCCTCCCAGTCCTTTTTCTGCGCCTTTTTGGGCCGCAAGCGGGGCAGCAGCGGCAAAGCCGCCTGCGCTTTTTTTTATCCGACTGGCAATCGTGACCCGCGAAACCCCGGTCACGCGGGCAATGCTGCGCTGCGAATTGCGCTCGCTCAGCAGTTCGTCGACCTGGGCATACTGCACCGCTTTCGCCACGGCGGCGGGCGTGAAGCGGGCCTGGTGGCCGCAGCCCTTGCACTGATACTTCGCATGGCCCCCAGCGCTGCCATTGCGCCGAATATGTTCACTGCCGCAAGCGGCGCAGAAATGTTGCGTAAAGACCATTCCCAAAACTAAACGTTTCACCTTCAATTATTCCACCACCAGAGACTTTTCTCAGAGCCGTCGAAAAGCTTTTTTGTTTCAACTTCAACGGGTACAGTTCGGGTGTTCATGATTCACAAATTTTTTTAATGCTTAACGGTATCTCTTATTGCTCACAGGCTGTTCAAGTTAGTGGTCTTTAAAAAAAGTTTTCTATTACCCCAATCAGATACTTCAGGGGCAGCCGTTGCTGCAAACGGGTCAACTTTCCGCCAAGTAGGTGCCAGCGGTTGGCTGGAAGACAGGCAAATAATTACCTTTATGTTGAAAATTAGCTAGTTAATCCGAATCAACTAACTCAAACAGCTTCTCAGGTAATGACTGCTGTTACGCACTACTTACGCCTACGCTTCAGCAAAAGGCTTCAGCTGATTAAGCAAAGGCCTTTTCCAAGCAATCCGTCAAGGTGGCGCGTAACATCAGTTACAAGATGTGGCAGGATGGCAGCCACGCCATGGAATGCTACACGCTGGATTTTACCCGCCAGAAACTGCGCTACATCCATCAGAATCCGGTGCAAGATTGGGTTGTTTCGGAAGCCGAGCATCACGTATTCAACTCGGCTGGCGCGTATGCTGGCGTGCCGCGGAGATGCTTGATGTTTTATTCATCGACCGATGACTCGGTCCCGCTAGCACGCGCTGCCCCCGCTGGCGCGCGTTTGCGATGCGCTGCCGCTTGGGAAAGGAGCCGCCCGGCAGTCGTTCGAGTTTCCGGCGGGGACGCGGACTACAAAGTCCTCGCTACTTTGCGGCCTTATCCCTCCGCTGCTCCATGCCCGGCACCACCATCCAATCCATCGGCATCTACAAGCTGCTTGTGCCGCTGAAGGAGCCGTTCATCATCTCCCTCGGGCCGCTGAATGCGGTGGAGAATATCATTGTGCGGCTGCGCACGGCCGATGGCTGCACCGGCTACGGCGAGTGCAGCCCCTTCCCCACCATCAACGGCGAAAGCATCGACACCTGCTTCATCGTGGCCCAGTATTTCGCGCCCGCCCTCAGGGGCCGCGATGTTCGGGACCTGCCCGGCTGCCTGGCCGAGATGGACCGCATTATCTACGGCAACAGCAGCATCAAAAGTGCTTTCGATGTGGCCCTGCACGACATTGCGGCCCAGCAGGCGGGCCTGCCGCTCTACGCCTTTCTGGGGGGCGATAACCGCAAAGTCCTCACCACCGATATGACCGTGAGCCTCGGCCCGCCCGCCAAAATGCGGGCCGATGCCGTGCGCTTTCAGCGGGAAGGCTTCCCGGCCATCAAGGTGAAGCTGGGCGGGAGTCTGGCAGAGGACGTGGCCCGCATCCGGGCCATTCGGGCGGGCATCGGGCCGGCCCACCCGCTGCGCGTGGATGCCAACCAGGGCTGGGCTACAGCCGACAACGCCATTGCCGTGCTGCAAGCCTTGGCCGAGTTCAACATCGAGCACTGCGAAGAGCCCATTTTGCGCCAGCATTTCATGGAGCTGAGCCGGGTGTCGGCCGCCTCGCCCATCCCCATCATGGCCGACGAAAGCTGCGGCGATGAGCACGACGCAGCCCGCCTCATTGCCCTGCGGGCCTGCCAGCTGCTAAACATCAAGCTCGGCAAATCCTCCGGCTTCCACCGGGCCCAGAAAATTGCCCGCCTCGGCGAAGCCGCCGGCCTGACCCTGCAAGTGGGCGGCTTCCTCGAATCGCGCCTGGGCATGACGGCCGCCGCCCACCTCGCCCTCAGCAACGCCGCCATCCAGCACTGCGACTTCGATACGCCGCTCCTGTTCACCGAAGACCCCGTGCTGGGCGGCATCCGGTACCGGCCGGGCGGCGTGATTGAGGTGCCCACCGCGCCGGGTTTGGGGGCTACTATTGAGGAAGCGTATTTGCGTAAGGCCGAGCAAGTCGTGTTTTGATAGGGCTGGCCCTGGCGTGCGCCTCACCCCCCTAACCCCCTCTCCGAAGAGGAGAGGGGGGACTAGACGCTAGTTCTAGGTTTTCGCGTCTGCTTTTTGATTAGACTAAAAACTAAAAGCTAGTCCCCCTTCTCCTCTTCGGAGAGGGGGCTAGGGGGTGGCGCACGCCAGGCCCGGTGAGGCGAACGCCCGAACAGTAAATCATATGGCAAATTCCGTCCTCCGAATAATTGCGCTGCTGAGCCTGCTGGTGGCTTCGGTGGGTTCGGCCCACCCCGCCGCCGCCCAGCTGCTCCAGAATCCGTTGCGCCGGGTGCTGCGGCACGATACTGCTGGCTTGGCCCGCGTGCTGGCCCATCCCGAGGCTTACCGTCTCCAAATTCTGTACACCCGCATTCGGCGCGATGCGGCGGGCCGGCCGCATTTTCGGAGCTTCGGCCAACGGCTGCGGCCTCGCGAGTACTTCTACCCGGCCAGTGCCGTTAAGCTGGCCGGGGCCGCCCTGGCCCTGCAAAAGCTGCGCGACCTCAACGCCCAACACCCCGGCCTCACCGCCGATTCGCCGATGCTCACCGATTCCGCTTTTGCGGGCCAGTCGCGGGTGCTCCGCGATACCAGCAGCGCCAGCGGCCGGCCCACCTTGGCCAACTATGTGCGCAAAGCCCTGCTCGTGAGCGATAACGATGCCTACAACCGGCTGTATGAATTCCTGCTGTTACGCGGTGCCTTGGTTTAAGCGCCGCTGGGGGCGTAGCGCGAACTTTGTCGTTCGCGTCCCCGTGCCGTTCGGGCGGCTTTACTGGCGCGGGGACGCGAACGACAAAGTTCGC
>JAYULN010000659.1:0-3217 GCA_043763525.1 Hymenobacter sp. | reverse complement strand
TAAATCTCTTCGAGAATGGCGTAGCGCTCGGCCGTTTTGCGCAGGCCTTTGTTTTCGAGGTGGGCGGTGAAGAGCTTTTTGACTTCTTCGAGCTTATCGGTATTCAGCGTGGCCTGGGAGGCGGCGCTGGGGGTGTGCTTGGCAGCGTAGCCGGTTTCGGACGAGCCGCCGGAGCCCTGGCCCGCCGCATCGGCGGGAGGGATAGAGACGAGTGGAACGGCTTGGGATTTACTCACTGTATGTGTAGAATGTAAGTAGCTGAGGCAAAAGTACGGTCGTTCTTACGGAACGCCCCCCCCCCCCCCGGCCCCTCTCCGATGGAGAGGGAGAGTTAAATAGGCACATTTGTCAACTTTTATTGCTCGAAATAGAGGTGGTAGTGATTGGCGCAGCCGGGATTGAAAGCAGCCTGGCAGTGGGGGCAAATATTGTTGCAACTTAGGTAGCTGGCGATGCTGAGCGTATGGTGGCAGTTGCCGCAGTAGACGGCTTCGGCATGAAATTCGGCTTTGGGCCATACCTGGGGAGCGTGGCTCACGGCTTCCTCGTGGCACTTGATACAGGCGTAGAATGTATCGCAGCACTTGTGCTTGATGGCGATGAGGTCGCGCTCAGAATGGTAGTGGGCGCATTGGGTACGCTCATTCACAGCGGTGCCGTAGCAAACTACTGAATTGGGACGACGGAAATGCAATGACGCTTCACTTTTAGATACTTGACTTAAACACAGTCTTTTGTTGGTGATATCTATACCACAATGTAAAAATCGACACTGCCACTACATGGGCAATCAGGGCAAAAAGCGCAGCGGCAATTCGGCCTAGTCCATATTCATCGTGTCCACCAAGGCCGATGCTTCCGCTTAGCGTCGCAAACAGGTATAAGCCTAAAGCAACTGTATTGGCCGAGAAAAACAGCAAAAAATAACGCCATTGCCGAAGCCAATACAAACTCCACAACCAAAGTGCTAGCGCAATGGCTGGAATACCAAAGAACAAGAATTTGAACATCATATTGATTACGAGTCGAACCGCTCCACTTGCAGCACGCCATTTACCCGGCTGAGGCGTTGAATGAGCTTGTTGAGGTGGTCGGTATCGTTGACAAACACCATAATCTGGCCCTCAAAAATGCCGTCGTTGCTGTCGACGGTGATGGCCCGCATATTCACCTTGAGGCTGGTGCTGATGATGCGCGTTACGTCGTTGACGAGGCCCACGCGGTCGGTGCCCTTGATGCGAATGCCGGCCAGGAAGGCCAATTCTAGTTGCTCGGTCCACTTGGCACGCACAATGCGGTTGCCGTAGTTCGACATGAGGTCGACCGCGCGGGGACAGCTGGTGCGGTGGATGATGATGCCGGTTTCGGTTTCGAAGCCGAACACGTCGTCGCCGGGAATGGGGTTGCAGCAGCGGGCAATGCTGTAGTTGAACTTGTCGGTGTGCTCGCCCACGACGAGCATATCGGGGCGCACCCCTCGGATTTTCTGCACCTCATTATCAAAGGTTTTCGGCTCCAGGACCGAGGGCAGCGGCTTTTCGTTAAAGAGCGACTCGCGGATGGTGCGGCCGTCGACCTGCCCCACAGCCAACCGATAATAGAATTCCTGGGCGGTGGGCACATTGAAATAGGCCAGGAGCCGGTTGAAGTTATCCTGCGTGAAGGCCACATTGATAAGCTCCAGGCGCTTTTCGAGCATGAAGCGGCCGTCTTCAGCTTTGACCCGCTTGTCATCGCGCAGGAATTCCTTGATTTTGGACCGCGCCTTGGTTGTGATGACGAAATTGAGCCATTCCGAGGTGGGACGTTGCTTGTGCGAAGTCAGGATTTCAACTTGGTCGCCGTTGCGGAGTGGGTAGCTGAGCGGCTCCAGCTTCTGGTTAACCTTCGCGCCGAGGCAGTGCAGACCGATTTGGGAGTGAATGTCGAAGGCAAAGTCGAGCGCCGTGGCCTTATCGGGCAGAATAACGAGCTTGCCCTTGGGCGTGAAGGCGTAGACTTCCTTCACAAACAGGTTCTGGCGGAACTCGTCCATGAATTCCAAGGCGCTGGAGTTGTTGGATTCCAGCATTTCGCGCACCTTGTTCACCCAACCTTCGAGCGAGCTTTCGGGCTGAATGCTGCCGGTGTCTTTGTATTTCCAGTGCGCGGCGTAGCCTTTTTCGGCGATGTCGTCCATGCGGCGCGAGCGGATTTGCACCTCCACCCACTGGCCCGAGCGCGACATGACGGTAGTGTGCAGGCTTTCGTAGCCGTTGGCTTTGGGCGTGGACACCCAATCGCGCAGGCGGTCGGGGTTGGGCTGGTAAAAGTCGGTAACGATGCTGTATACCTGCCAGCAGGCGGCTTTTTCCTGCTCCGGCGGCACGTCCAGAATCACCCGAATGGCAAATAGGTCATATACCTCCTCGAAGGTGATGTTCTGCTTCTTCATCTTTTTAAGGATGGAATAGATGCTTTTCGGCCGCCCTTTAATTTCGTACTCGAAGCCCTGGACCTTCAATTCATCGTCAATCGGCTGCACAAACTCCTTGATGAAACGGTTGCGGGCGCTCTGACTCTGGCGCACCTTAGCCTTGAGCTCATTATAGGTTTCCGTATCGGTGAACTTCAGGTACAAATCCTCCAACTCACTCTTTATAGTATAGAGGCCGAGGCGGTGGGCCAGCGGGGCATAGAGGTAGAGGGTTTCCGACGCAATTTTGAGCTGCTTGTGGCGCGGCATCGAGTCGAGGGTCCGCATGTTGTGCAGGCGGTCGGCGATTTTGATGAGGATGACGCGCACGTCTTCGCTCAGCGTGAGTAGCATTTTGCGAAAGTTCTCGGCCTGCTCGCTGGTACCGTACTCGAACACGCCCGAGATTTTGGTCAGCCCGTCGATGATGCGGGCTACTTTGGGGCCGAATTCGCGCTCAATGTCAGAAATTTCGGTGGGCGTGTCCTCCACCACATCGTGCAGCAGAGCGGCCACAATGCTGGTAGTGCCCAGCCCAATCTCCTCCACCGCAATCTGAGCTACGGCCAGCGGGTGCAGGATATACGGTTCTCCCGACTTGCGGCGCATCTCCTTATGCGCCTCCAGACTCTGGTTGAAGGCTTTTTTGATGAGTTTGGGGTCGCCGTCCTTCAGGTATGGCTTGGCGGTGCGCAACAGGCGGCGGTAGTGGCGCAGGATTTCCTGGCGCTCGGCTTCGGGAGAGATAACGGGAGGCATAAT
>JAYULN010000658.1:0-3219 GCA_043763525.1 Hymenobacter sp. | reverse complement strand
CCAGTCGAGAAACCCCAGCGGCTGGTCGTGGCTCGTCCCCGTATGTACCCACCCATTTTTCTGGGGCAGGCACGCCAGGGACAAGACGGCGTAGTCGGAAAAGCGGGTGCCGTGGTTGAGGCCGTCCAATGGCTGTTCTGTTCCCACAAAATACTCCAACGCTTCCAGGATGCCGCATAGCGCCGGGTTATTGGCCCAGACTCCGCCGTCTGCGTAATAGCGCTTATCGGCAAAAGTGGCCGGGAAATACGTGGGAGCGGCGCTTGTAGCCAATGCGGCTTCCAGCATCGTCCCGTATTTGCCAGTGTAGTTTCCGCCTTCGGGATGCGGAAACTTAAAGACTCGTGGGCGGCCCGCCGTTAGGTTAAAGGCCGGGATGCACAATAGATTATGTGACTCGCTCAATAGCGTTTGACCCAGTACTTCTTCGAGGGATTTTCTTAGGTAGGCGTTGTCGTATTTTCCTTTTCGAGCAATTTGTCGAAAAAGGCCCCTAAATTCATTTAGAAAACGCTTTTTGGGGAAAATTGAGGGTCCGTGCTGCTGATAGAAATCGACCAGGTCTTTGGCCGGGAGTCCCTTAGCCAAGGCCAATGCAATGAGTCCTCCGGTAGAAGTGCCGCAAATCATATCGAAGTGCTGGCCTACCGAAACCCCAAACGCCTCCTCTAAATGCTGGAGGACGGTGGCCGTATACAGGCCTTTAATCCCTCCTCCATCGAGAGAAAGAATTTTGAAGGTATTACTCATGCACGCGAAGGTAGAATAGCTCGAAACTTACAACATGTACAACGAGATACCAAACCTTAGCTCATTGCGCTCTCATGTTACTTTTTAGCTTTGGGGCAGCATTTATGGCATTAAGGCGGTAATATCGACTTGAGCTAATAGTGCATAATCTACCCTTGACTCTACTGCGTTTTTATTTGGTTATTGAGAGACGCAGCGAGTAGCTGACCTTTCAGCTGGTTTTTCTTCGGGTTCCAGTGCCGCACTTCACTCTTGGATTTTAGATGATTACAGAGTAGGCAGAGGAGTTGGAAATTGCTCTGTTCGTTGGTGCCGCCATACACGCGGGGAATGATGTGGTCGAGGGTGAGGCTTTCCGTAGCCCCGCAGCGCACGCATACTTGCGGCAGCGCAGCCCGGACCAACTTGCGCCTGCGGCATTTGGGGCGACAGCTCATGTCTCAAGAGTTCGGCTCTGGTAAAATTTTGATGTCGAAGTTACTAAAGAACGCCACCAAAAGGGCTTATTTTGCACCGTGCTTTATACCGACTTCGAAACCCGCTGGCTGAAATCAGGCGGCGCGGAACGCGCCAACTACGGCCTGTTTCTGCAAGATTTCTGCGACTTACTCAGCGTGCCACGCCCTGACCCCACCACCGACGACCCCGCCCAGGATGCCTATGTGCTGGAGCGGGCCGTGACGTTTGAGGACGGCGGCGGCAAGCAGACTACCGGCCGCATCGACCTCTATAAGCGCGGCTGCTTCGTGCTCGAAACCAAACAAGGCGTTACCCGTTCAGAGGAAGTTTCAAGTGATAATAAAAACCGCACGGCGCGCGTAAACCAGTCACCAGTCACCAGTCACCAGTCACCAGTCACCAGTCACCAGTCACCAGTCACCAGTCACCAGTCACCAGTCGGCGTGAGTTGGGCCTTCCTGCCAGGCTGCTGAGGAAGGGGCATGCCGTGCGCGGCACGGCCAAATGGGAGCAGATGATGAAGGCCGCCCAGCAGCAGGCCATCCGCTACGTGCTGGCCCTGCCCGCCTCGGAGCCGCGCCCGCCCTTTATCGTCGTCGTGGACGTAGGCCATTGCTTCGACTTGTATAGCAACTTCGCCGGCGTGGGCGATACCTACGTGCCGTTTCCCGATGCCGCGCATTCCCGTTTCTTCCTGCCAGACCTGGCCAAGCCGGAGCTGCGGGCGCAATTGCACCTGCTCTTTACTGACCCGCAGCAGCTCGACCCCGGCCGCCGCGCCGCCCAGGTTACGCGCCAGCTCGCCGGCTACCTGGCCGGGTTGAGCACCCAGCTCGAAAAAGCGGGCCACCCGTCCGACGTGGTGGCGCAGTTCCTGATGCGCTGCCTCTTCACCATGTTTGCCGAGGACGTGCAACTGATTCCGGCCGACTCGTTCAAAGGTCTGCTGGCGGCGTATGCCGGTACCGACGAAGCCCGGAGCTACCTGCCCGACGCGCTGCAAGGCCTGTGGGCCGTGATGGACAAAGGCGGTTTCTCGCCCGAGCTGCGCACCAAGCTCCGGCGCTTCAACGGCCAGCTATTTCACGACGCGAAGGCCTTGCCCCTGAATGCCGACCAGGTGCAACTGCTGCTCCTCGCCGCTGATGCCAACTGGACGGAAGTAGAGCCCGCCATCTTCGGCACGCTGCTGGAGCGGGCCCTGGACCCCACCGAGCGCCACAGCCTGGGCGCGCACTACACGCCCCGGCGCTACGTGGAGCGGTTGGTGCTGCCCACCGTGATTGAGCCGCTCCGGCGCGAGTGGGCCGCCGCGCAGGCCGCCAGCGCCACCCGCCTGAACGAAGGCACCGGCAAAAAGGCCGTGGCCGATGCCCGCGAGGAAGTGCTGAAATTCCTGCGCCGGCTCACGTCGGTGCGGATTCTCGACCCGGCCTGTGGCTCCGGCAACTTCCTGTACGTGACCCTGGAACACCTGAAACGGCTCGAAGGCGAGGTGCTCACGACGCTGGCCCAGTTGGGCGGCTCCGGCCGCCTGGAGTTGGGCGACGGCACCACCGTGAGCCCCCGGCAGTTGCTGGGCCTGGAGCTAAACCCCCGTGCCGCTGCTATCGCCGACGTGGTGCTGCGCATCGGCTATTTGCAGTGGCACCTGCGTTCCCACGGCCTCACGCAGTTGGCGGAACCCTTGCTGGACAACTACCAAAACATCAGGCAGCAGGATGCCGTGCTGGGGTACAACGCTGATTACAGCCAGACATGGCCGGCCGAGTGGCCTGCGGCGGATTTTATTGTGGGCAACCCGCCGTTTGTGGGCGACAAGGCCATGCGTCGGGCTTTGGGCGATACATATGTGACCAACTTGCGCAAGACCTACGCGGGCCGAGTGCCCGAGTCGGCTGATTTGGTGATGTACTGGTGGCAGCGAGCCGCCCAGCTCGCGGCCAGTGGCCAGGTAGAACGCTTTGGCTTCATTACCACCAATTCCATTACGCAGACCTTCAACCGGCG
>JAYULN010000657.1:0-1221 GCA_043763525.1 Hymenobacter sp. | reverse complement strand
ACGTTTTTCAGGTTGTGCTCGCGCGCACCGTACACTTCAATGTACTGGGCTTCGAGGTGCTGGGCGGCGGGGCTGTGGCCGTTGAGCTGGCCATTGACATGCGGCGTGGTGGGGCCGGCGGCGGGCAGCTCCGTCATGGTGCGCACGGTGGCAGCCGTTTCGGCGGCAGCAGCGCCGTTGGAAACGGTTTTTTTCTTGGCGGCGGCTTGGGCTTTGGGGGCTGAGGCAACCGGGGTAGCAGTGGATTTTTTGGCCATTCAGAAACGCAGCGAATAAGGGCGCAAAGGTACGAAGAAGGCCGCCCCAAGGCTAATGGAAACGGCTTATTTACCAGTCGGGTTAGCCCGCGAAAAGGTTGGGACGTCGGTGCATAACACCGATAGCCCCCGGTTTGTGCCCGCACAAGCAAATCCCGGCCTCAACCCCACACCGGCGGCCGCGTATCAAGCCCACGCATCGTGGCACCGTCCTTGCCAATGGTGCGTTGTTGTTTCGCTTACTTTTTCAGCAACCTCATGAAATTCATCACCAAGACCCTCGGCACCGCCGCGTTTGGCCTGGCCCTGCTGGCCACCGCGCCGGCCGCCCACGCCCAGATTAACATCAACATCGCCCCGCCCAACTGGGGGCCGGCCGTGCCCGCAGGTCAGCAGTACTACTACATCCCCGAAACCAACGGTTTCTACGACGTACCGGCCCGCCAATACGTGGTGTCGCGCAACGGGCGCTGGATTCGGACGACCACGCTGGACGGCTACGACCCGGCGAATTTCCACCCGGTTATCGTCGACTACGTGGGCGCTCAGCCCTGGGTGCGTTACGACGAATACCGCGTAAAGTACCCGCGTCGCGGCGGCAACCCCCACGGAATGCCCCCCGGCCAGGCCAAAAAAATGTACCGCGACGGCTACCGTGAGGGTCGTTACGATGACCGCCACGAGGATGACCGTCGCGATAACGACCGTCGCGACGATGACCGCGACGATGACGACCGCGGCAAGCACGGCGGCAAACACGGTGAAAAAGGTCATGGCCGTGGGCATGACCGGGATTAGTCGCCGCCTTCTTCAAGCATAAAAAAAGCGCCCCTGTGCAGGGGCGCTTTTTTTATGCTTTCCCACCTTTAAAACGCCGCGTTCTTGGGGTAGCGCGGGAAGGGAATTACGTCGCGGATGTTGCTCATGCCGGTTACGAACAGCACCAGGCGCTCGAAGCCCAGGC
>JAYULN010000656.1:0-8087 GCA_043763525.1 Hymenobacter sp. | reverse complement strand
AACGGCCTGGAGGTGTTCAAAAAATCGAAAAGCGGCTGCTGCTAAAGTGCCTCCAGAGGCTGGAAACACAGTTTAATATTTTGGTGCGGGTGCCCTGTATCGGGTACGACCCCTCTGGGGCTTTGTTCTTGGTGGACAATGTTTTACTGCCGACATGTCGCCCCGCTGGGGCTAGCAAACGGCGCATTTGCGTAAGTCCTATTCATTCTTCATTCCAAATCAAAGCGTCAAGCTTCGCTTTCCTGGATGAGCTGGCGGCGGTAGCTGGCCAGGATGGCTGATTTGAGGATGAAGCCGAGGTAGCGGCCGTCTTCTTCGCACACGGGCAAGGCCCAGGCCCCGTGGCGGTCGAGTAGGCTCAGGGTGTGTTCGAGGTCGTCGGTGGGGCCGACGACGGCCGGGGCGGGCTTCATCAGCTCGCGCACGCTGGTGGTGCCGTAGTGGGCGTCATCGAAAAGGGCATCGCGCACCGAATCGAGGCTGACCACGCCGAGCAGCCGCCCGCCGGCCGCCACCACCGGAAACAGGTTGCGGGAGGCGTGCCGAAAAATGTCGACCAGCTCGCCCAGCGTGGTGGTGGGGCGGACGGCAATAAAATCGGTTTCGAGCAGCTGGCGTGGGTCGAGCTGGGCCAGCAGGCCGCGGTCGCGGTTGGCATACACGTCCACGCCCTGTTTGGTGAGCTTGCGGGTGTACACCGAGTACGGCTCGAAGTATTTGGTGATGAGGTAGGAGGAAGAGCTGACCACCATCAGCGGCACAAACAGGGCGTAGCCCCCGGTAATTTCGGCAATAAGGAAGATGGCCGTGAGCGGCGCGTGAATAACCCCGGCCAGCGTGCCAGCCATGCCCAGCACCACAAAATGCACTTCCGGAATATGAATCACCCCGCTCAGGTTAATCAGTCGGGCGAAGAAAAACCCTGCCAGCGCCCCCGCAAACAGCGACGAGCCGAACATGCCGCCATTGCCGCCGCCGCCCACCGTGATGCTGGTGGCCACCACTTTCAGCATCATGCTGAACAGCACCAGCACCAGCAGCAGCCAGGGGTTATTATCCTGGTACACCGAGAAGAGGCTGCCGTCGGTGATGCGCTCGGCGTGGCCGGCCAGCAGTAGCTCCACGGTGTTGTAGCCCTCGCCGTAGAGCGTGGGAAACAGGAAAATGAGCAGGCCCAGGCCGGTGCCGCCAATGAGCACCTTGCGCCAGTTGAGGCCGGGCCAGCGCTCAAAAAAATGCTCGAACCAGTGGTAGGTCCGAATCATGTACACCGAGAAAAAGGCGGTGAAAAACCCCAGCAGCACGTAAAACGGCACGGCATCGACGGGCCAGCTTGTGGTGATGAGCACGAACGGCTGGCCCACGTACAGCGCCTTCGACACCACCGTGGCCGTGGCCGACGATATTAGCAGGGGAATAAAATATTGGGCCGGCAGCTCAAGCAAAATGGTTTCGACCGCAAACAGCACCCCCGCAATGGGCGAGTTGAAGATGGCCGCCACGCCCGCCGCCGCCCCGCAGCCCGTTAGCAAGCGCCGCCGCCGCCGGTCCAAATGCAGCACCCGGCCGGCGTTGGAACCGATAGCTGCGCCCGTGACCGAAATAGGGGCCTCGGTACCGGCCGAACCGCCAAAAGTGACGGTGAGGAAGGCCGTAATTAGCTGCGAATACAGCTTGGAGCGCGGCACTACGCTGCCCTCGCGGGCCGTGTTGTAAATAATAGGTCCGATGCCCCGGCCTAGCTGCCCGCCCAGAAAAAATTTGGTAACCAGCACCGTGAGCGTGATGCCCACCACCGGGTACAGCGACAGCGCAAAGACTCGCTTGGGTTCGGCAATGCCCATTTGCAGCATTTGCTGGCTCCAGCGCACCGAATTCTTGAGCAATACCGCCGCCAAACCGGCCGCCGCCCCCACCAACACGCTCAGGATGAGCATGTACATCCGTTCGCTGATGTGGCGGGCCCGCCAAACCAGCAGCGGGCGCAACAAGCGGTGAACGGCGTGGTGGGGCATGGGCAGCGACGAATGGTTAGCGCTTAGTCAGCAACGCAAAAAAAAGCCAACAGCTGAATTTCGGCTGATTTTAGGCGGTAATCTGAAGTCCGTTAAACGTCATGCAGAGCGCAGCGAAGCATCTTTACTGCGCAAGCAATTAATTAGTATTGCGGTAAAGTTGCTTCGCTGCGCTCTGCATGACGTTCTATGGACTTCCCCGATATCTTCTAAGTAAAATCGCAGCCAAACCGGCTTTGGTTGCCTACAGTTCCATAATGTCCTCGTTCCAGAGCGTGGGCTCGGCTTCGATGAACTCGTCCATCATGTCCACGCATTCTTGCAGGTCGAGGTCGACTACTTCCACGCCGTGGCTTTCGAGGAAAGCGCGCGACTCGCCAAACGTGCGCGATTCGCCCACCATCACCTTTGGAATTTTGAACTGCACGATGGTGCCGGCGCACATGTAGCACGGCATCAGCGTGGTGTAGATGACGGTGTCGCGGTAGGTGCGCTGGCGGCCGGCGTTGGTGAGGCAGTCCATTTCGCCGTGCTTGATGGCGGAGTCTTCCTGCACGCGCTTATTGTGGCCCCGGCCCACAATCTTGCCGTTGCGGATGAGCACCGAGCCGATGGGAATGCCTCCTTGCGACCGGCCCAGGCGGGCTTCGTCGATGGCAGCTTGCATGAATTCGTCCATAATAGTGAGCTTTAAGCTGATTAGCGGGCGCAAATGCCTTTGTATGGGCAATACTCGCACTTGGTGAAATCGTCGGTTTTGCGGATGGGCTCGTTGGGGTCCAGGATTCGCAGCACAATTTTACGCACTAGCCCCTCGGAAACGGTCACGAAGTCTTCGCCGCCCTCGGTGAGGAAGCTAAGGTCGGCGGAGAGCAAGCCTTCGTCGATATTTCGTAGCGAGAGAATGGCGGTTTCGGCGGTTTCGCGCGGCACGGTATGGGCCAGCATGAGGCGGTAGAGCCAGAGCTGGCGCACTTTGTCGGCGCTGCTGCTGGGTTCGTGCAGGAGGCGGTCCACGGCTTCGGCGGGGCTGAGCTTGTCGCGGTAGCCGCGCAGCTGCAAATCGGCGCGTTTCACGAGGCCCGATTTGTAGTCGACCACCCGCAGGCGGCCGTCGGGCAGCTCGTCCACGCGGTCGGCGTAGCCAAACAGGCGCACGGCCAGCGGCTCGGGCAGGCCCGGCACCTCGACGAAAACGGTGGCGGCGAGCTCCTTCTCCAGGCCAAACAGGCGGAGCGGCAGCAGGCCGGGCTGCTCGGCCAGGCTTTCGAGCAGGCGCACCACCAGGCGGGCGGCCACCTGGCCGTACACGTGGTTCAGGCCTTCGTCGGGGCGGGCGTGCTTCTCGGTTTCTTCCTGGCTCAGGGCTTTTTGCACTTCGGCGGGGGCCTGTTTTATAAGCTCGGGGATGTCCTCAGCCGTAATCGGGCGGGCATCCTGCTCGAAGGGCCGCATCAGGTTTTCCAGCGCCTCGTGTACCATGGTGCCGAAGCTGCTGGCTTCCAGGGTTTCTTCCACGGCCTCATTTTCGTGGAAACGGGCCACTTTCGAGAAGTAAAACCGCAGCGAGCAGGCCAGAAAATCGTTGAGGCGCGAAGGCGAGATGTTGCGCTCCAGCACACCGCGCAGGGCAGTGAGCATTTCGGGGTCTTTGTCGAGGACGAAGTCGCCTTCGGCCAATGAGGAATGAGGAATGAGGAATTTTCGGTTGGGAATTCTTCATTCCTCATTCTTAATTCTTCACTCGAAGCCACGCTCACCGTCAAATCATCCAGCACCAGCTGCGGGTTTTGCGGCAGCAAGTCGTTCTGCAATTGCAGCAGAAACCGGCTGCGCTCGCCACTTTTCATGCCCTCCGCGCCCGGCAGCACATGCACCAAATCGACGCGCTGGGCACGTTGCAGCAAGCGCCAGAAATTGTAGGCCGTGATGGCTTCCGCATCGGCATACGTCGGCAGGCTGAACTCCGTCAGCACATCGTACGGAAACAGCGACTGTTGCTTCTTGGGGGCGGGCAGCACGCCCTCGTTGCAGCTGAGGATGATGAGGTGGTCGAAATCCAGGGCCCGGGTTTCGAGCAGGCCCATCACCTGCACCTCGGCCAGCGGCTCGCCCGAAAAGGGCAGGCGCGTGCGGCCCATCTGCTCGTACAGAAACCGTCGGAACGAGCGCACCGACAAGCGCTGCTCGCGGCAGTCGAACGCCGAGTCGAGCTGCTTAATCAGGGTGTAAAACAGGTACAGGTACTCGGCCTCGATGCCCGACTGCTTATCCGAATACACTTGTTTCAGCAAGTCAATCAGCGCGTGGCAGGCTGCGATGATGTCGTCGCAGTTGTTCCAGGTTTTGAACAGCGCCTCGATGAGCGGGTGGTGCGCGCCCAGCTTCAGCAGCTCGGTGGCGGGCAGCAGCACGGCGTTGAGGCGGATGATTTCGCGGCAAATCTGGTCGAGCATCCCGTGGTACTGGGGCTCGTCGGCCTGGCGGTCCTGCCACTGCTGGTAGCGGCGC
This sequence comes from Hymenobacter sp., assembly GCA_043763525.1. GTDB lineage: Bacteria > Bacteroidota > Bacteroidia > Cytophagales > Hymenobacteraceae > Hymenobacter. Next base: position 3,561 of record JAYULN010000656.1, on the reverse strand, counting down.
AGGAAGGGGTGGGTCAGCAGCTTGCTCACCGCCAGATGGTGGTAGCGGGGCACGCCAAACCCCGTTTCGGAGCTGCCCTCGCGAATGCCGGTGAGATGCACCTCAAACAGCAAATCGACGAGGTTGAACAGGGGCGTGGCCTGAAAGCTCAGGCCCATGGTCACGTTGTAGTCGGGCACCTCGTTGGGGGGCAGGCCGTGCAGCACGGGCAGCAGCAGGGTTTCGTCGGGCAGCACCACGGCCACGGTGGCCTCGGGGTATTGGCGGCGGGCTTCGGCCAGGAGCTGGCCGGCCAGCTTGCCCTGCATGCTGGGGTTGGCCACGCCGAGGTAGCGCACGTGGTGGGGTTGGCCGCGCAGCCATTCCACACCGCCGCCCATGCTGTCGCGGGGCAGGTTCCAGTCCTTGAAATAGCGGCGCAGGTGCTGGCCGGCGCGGTTGGGCGAGTCTTCTTCGAGGTAAAACGGGTCGCCGTCGAAGCGGACTTCGGCCCGCCCCGCCCCGATAAGCAGGCGAATCAGCTTCTCCTCGGCCCGCGACAAGTTGCCCAGGCCCACGAATACGTGGCGGGCGGGCGCGGGCGCGGCGGGGTCTTGCAGGCTGGCTTCCAGCTTTTCCACGGCCAGGCGGTAGGCCAGGCCGGGGTAGGCGAGGTGCTGGGCCAGCATGCGGTGCCTGAGTTCGCGGTACACCTTTTCGAGCTGGTCCCAGAAGCTGAACGAATGGGCGGCGGCCAGGCTTTTCTCGGGCAGGGCATCCAGCTTCCAGCGTTCCAGGGCCTTGGCCTGGCTTAGGTATTCAAACACCTTGCGGGTGGGGGCCAGGTTCTGGTCGAGGTTTGAGAAATCGCTCAGCAGCAAGCCCGCCCAGCCCACGAACTTGTCGAAATCGAGGCTGGTATCAATGTGTTTGAGGATGTCGTAGAGCAGCAGCTGCAACGCAATGGGTTCCTCTATCTGCACGCCGGCCAGCTCCACCATGTAGTCTTCCATGGCCGCCACGCGCGGGGCCCACAGCGGCGCGCCGGGCGGCAGGGCCAGGGCCAGCTCATTCTTCAAATACACCACGGCGCGGCGCGTGGGCACCACCACAATCAGGTCCGAAAGCTCGTCGAGCGGGCCCGAGCCGTAGCGGTCGAGCAGCTCGCGGGCAGTGGCGGCCAGAAAGGAACCAGGGGCCGCCAGCGGGGCAGCGGCCGGCGAAGCAGGGGAAGAAGTAGGGCGGGCAGGCATCCCGGTAAAGATACCGGCCGGGAGCGGCTACTATGCACGCACGGGGCCTTTTTTCTGGCCCAACCGCGTTGCCAAACCTGGCCGGGCGGCTGCTTACGCTTCGGTTTCCAGCTGCCAACGCTGCGAAGCGGCAGTTTCGGGGCCGGCCACAAAGTCGCGCAGCAGCGCCAGCAGCTCGGGGCGGGTGCGTGGCCGCGGGATGAGCAGCGCCGGCGTGTCGGCGGGCACCGGGCTGAGCAGCTTCCGCAGGTCGCGGGCCTGCGCCCCACGGAAGTACATGCTCCAGTCGGCAAAGCTGCGTTGCACGCAGGGACCATCGCCGATTATTTGCCAGTTGTAGTGGCGCGGGTCGGCCCTGATGCAGTCAAAGTAGAGGTGGCGCACGGCCTCCCGGCTTCCTTCCAGCACTTGCAGAAACCGCCCATCGAGGGTGTAGAGCAAGATGCCGGTAATGCCGTGCGCCTGGTTGTAGGCGCGGGAATGATTTAGCAAGGCCTTCAGCTCGGGCTCCTCAAACGGCACCAGCGACTGGCTCTGATAAATAAGCTGATACAGTTCCATGGCGACAACAATTAGTGAAAGGATGCCACCTGTGCGCCAGGCTGGCAAACGGTCGTGTTATTAACTGATGTTACGCAACGGGCCGCACTCGCCCGTCAACCTCACCCCCCAGCCCCCTCTCCAAAAAAGAGGGGGAAGTAGTTCTAAATATAAAACCAGTTGATTACTAGATTTTTAATTCTAGAAATCAGTTCCCCCTCTTTTTTGGAGAGGGGGCTGGGGGGTGAGGTTGACGGCTGGGCGGCAGCCACGGCGTAACATCAGTTATTAAAAAAGTATTAGAGTAATATACACAAATAATCAATAGTAATGATTTATCAAAGTAAGGCCTTGCTGCCTTGAGCCGACGGTAAAGCACCACTGGTCGGGCTTGCTGTGAATGAGATGGCTAATTGTGCGGCTTCGCATAAAAGTGCGATTTGCGGCGGAATACCAGGGCTGGGTCGCGAACCAGCGCCGCGCCATATCCCAGGTGATGCTTTCGCCGGGCCTGTCGTTATTTACCGCCTCACCATTGCCGCATCGCCCATGAAAAAACTCGTTGTTGCGCCGCTGGCCGCCCTGTTGCTGGCCGGCCCGGCCCTGGCCCAATCCACGCCGGCCGTCATTCCGGCCCCGGCCCCGGCCAGTGCGGCCGTTCCCGAGCCGCTGTGGCGCAAATCGGGCAAAACCGGCCTTGGCCTCAACGAGTCACTGCTGAGCAGCAACTGGCGCGGCGGCGGCGTGAACACCATCGGCTTCAACGCCCTGGCCAACCTGAGAGCCAACCGCAAAAGCGGCCCCCACAGTTTCGACAACGAAGCCGATTTCCTCTTCGCCTTCTCCCAAACCAAGGGCCTGGGCTACCGCAAGGGCCAGGACCGCCTCTACCTTGACACCAAGTACGGCCGCGCCCTCAGTCCGAAGTGGGACATGTTCGTATCGCTGAACCTGCTCACCCAGTTCGCCCCCGGCTATAAGTACGACCAGGACGCGGCTGGCTTCGACCGCGCCCGGCTCACTTCCGACTTCTTCGCCCCCGGCTTCCTCACCGCTGCCTACGGCTTCGAGTACCACCCGGCCCCTTACTTCCACCTGCGCCTCGCGCCCCTCGCTCCGCGCCTCACGGTGGTGAACCGCGCCGACCGCTTCGTTTTGGCCCTTGGCGACACACCCTATGGTGTGCGCCCCGGCCACAGCACCCGCTTCGAGGTGCTGGCCCTGCAAGTGCTGGCCGAGCTCGACAAAAACCTCAGCCCCAACCTCAATCTCAAGGTCCGCTACGTCCTGTTCGCCAACTACGAGCACCTCAACTTCCAGGAAATCGACCACCGCCTCGACCTCGGCCTCACCGCCAAAGTGGCCAAATACGTCAACGTCTCTCTCAACGGCATCGCCCTCTACGACTTCGACCAGGACAGCAACATTCAGTACTCCCAGGGCCTCACCATCGGCGTTGCCTACGCCTTCCAGAACTTCGTGGACGAGAAGAAATAGGGGCTGAAACTTTTAAAAATGAAAAGCGCCAGAACCTGCGGGCTCTGGCGCTTTTATTTGTGTTATTCTATGCCCGGCTCTTTTGCAGGGCAAAATCTGAGGGAGTAAGGGATTTGCCAAGCATACATTAAAAAATGATTTTTGGCTTTTGTTCCGGGTGGTATTTATAAAAGTCCGGGTGGGGCACCACATTCCGAAGAGATTTAAACTTTTTGAGGATGAAATTGGGTTATGTAACAACCTGTTTTTTAGCGCCATGACCATCAAAAAAGCACCTGTTCACGACTTGACT
>JAYULN010000655.1:0-8094 GCA_043763525.1 Hymenobacter sp. | reverse complement strand
GCCACCGACGACCTCTACGACGAGGCCCTGCGCTACTGCGTGCAGCACCTCGACCGCGTCAGCCTGTGCGCCGGCACCCACAACGAGGCCAGCTCCCTGCTGCTCACCCAGCTGATGCAGCAGGCCGGCCTAGCCCCCAATGACCCCCGCGTGTGGTTTGCCCAGCTCTACGGCATGAGCGACAACCTTACCTACAACCTGTCCCACGCCGGCTACAACACGGCCAAGTACCTCCCCTACGGCCCCGTGGCCGCCGTGATGCCCTATCTGCTGCGCCGGGCCGACGAAAACACGGCCATCGCGGGCCAGAGCAGCCGCGAGTTTCTGCTCATTCAAAAAGAAATCCGGCGGCGGCAGGGCCGCCGGTAGCGTGCCCCCGCACCGCGCAGAATTACGAGCGCCACCGGTCTGCTTCTGAAAATCAGAAACGATTATGGTAGGGCAAATTCCCGAGGGACGAGCTTGTGGGCGGCACCTGCGTCAAATAGCAGGGATAGTCCGGTTTAATTTCGCTAATTTTCAGCCCCAAAACGAGTTTTTGCTCAATTGACACCTTGCCATGATTGGTCGTATTCGCACGTACTTAATTCGCTATGCCCGGCAACAAACCGGTACCGTAAGCTACCTCACGCTGGTGCAGGAAGCCGAATTAGGGCTAAATCTGGAGATTTCTCACGAGAAATCACGCCTGAACGAGATGCTGGCCGAAATTTCCCTCACCGAATTCGAAAGTGGCCGCCCGCCGCTGAGCTGCCTCGTGAAGGTACAGGGCTCCAAAGGTCAGGGCGATAATTTCTACAAGCTCTGCGAAAAGATGGGCATGGGCGAATGGCGCAGCCTCAAGCAAAACGAAGATTTTTTGAAAGACCTCATCCGTGAATGCCGCGAATTCTGGAATGATGAAGCCAATTTTCAAAAATTCGCTTAAATCGCAGGATATCAGCGTTTATAGATAAATATCATGATATAGGCGGTTGAGAACAGTAGTGAAAAGCCAGGAAACGATGGAATGTTAGCGGGATGCAACCCGCATTGCGATGGTTCCGTTAAGAACCTCGACCAGCCGATGGGTTGGCTTTTCATCTCCACACTTTCCTCCCTCCTCCAATGATGACCAACGATTCGAACAACCCGCAAAATACGAATGTCGACGGCGACGATTTTAGCGCTACCGCAAAGGGTGCAGCCGTAGCTGGCACCGCCGGTGCCGTGGTAGGCCGCGCCATTGATGGCGTTCAAAACACGGCCGATAGCGCCGCGCACGCCGTAACCGGCGAGCCTTACCGCGATGGTGGTAGCATGAGTGGCATGTTCCGCGACCGCAGCAGCGCCGAGAAAGCCTACCAGTCGCTGCACTCGCGCGGCTATGGCAAAGACGACGTGAACCTGCTGATGTCGGACGAGACCCGCAAAACTCACTTCGGCGACAACACCCCCGATACCGACCTCGGCGACAAGGCCATGGAAGGTGCCGGCGTGGGTTCCGCCATTGGCGGCACGGCCGGCGCTATCATCGGGGCAATCGCGGCCATCGGCACTTCGGTGGCCCTGCCCGGCCTGGGCCTCATCATTGCCGGCCCGCTGGCCGCTGCCCTAGCTGGTGCCGGCGCTGGCGGCCTCACGGGTGGTCTGGTAGGCGCCCTGGTAGGCTCGGGTATTCCCGAAGAGCACGCGGCCGAGTACGAAAGCGGCATCAAGGACGGCGGCATCGTGATGGGCGTGAAGCCCCGCAACGCCGAGGATGCCAAATACTTCGAAGAGGAGTTCCGTCGCCACAATGGCGACAAAATATACAAGTACTAACCATTGCCGGGCTGTAGCCCGACGATACGGCAAAAAAGCCTTTCCCGCCTGGGAAAGGCTTTTTTATTGCAACATTCGGCGAGGTTATTGGGTCTATGGTGGGCTTCCCGGACTGGTTTTTCTGTCTGGGCACTTATTTCACCCGTTGGGGCGTTTTCGCCGTAGGCAACGGGGTAGACTTGCCTCGTGCCGTCTGTATATTTGATTTTCATCCCTGTTTTATAATTCCTGCTAATGGCTTTCCCCCGCTTGAAAGTCGGCCTGTATGCCTTTTTGGTCGCAGCCGTGTTCGTTCTGGCATCCTACCGGTTGTTTCGCCGGGCCGACTCGGCAGTGCCGAGCAAGGACCAAGTGCTGATTGGCACCATGCTGCAAGGCCTCACCCAGGCCCATTACCAGCCCGAAAAAGTCGACGATGCCTTCTCGAAGCGCGTATTCGACCTCTATCTGAAGCACCTCGACTACCGCAAGGAGTTCCTGCTGACTTCGGATGTGGAGCAGCTGCGCCGCTACCAGACCAAGATTGACGACGAGGTAAAGGCCGGCACGCACGAGTTTCTCGACCTGAGCACCACGCTCATGGCCCAGCGAACCAAGGAAATGCAGGTCCTCTACCGCGGGATTCTGGCCAAACCGTTCGATTTCAGCACCGAAGAATCATTCCAGACTGATTTCGAGAAAGCGGCTTTCCCGGCCGATAAGGCGGTCCAGCGCGAGTTGTGGCGCAAGCTGCTGAAGTACGAAACCCTGAGCCGGGTGTCGGAAATGATGGATGCCCAGGAAAAGGCCAAGGAGGCCAAGCCCAGTGGTGCCACCGCCGCGCCCGCTGCCGCCAATGCCGCCGCGCCCACCGCCGCCGAACCCGTGCGCACCCCCGCCCAAATGGAGGCCGAGGCCCGCAAGCGCGTGCTGAAGTACTACGACGAGCAATTTGAGGACATCACCGACACCGACATCAACGAGCGGCTGGCAACTTACGCCAACACCATCGCCAACACCTACGACCCGCACACCGAGTACTTCGCGCCCAAAGCCAAGGAGGATTTCGACTACGAAATGACCGGCCGCTTCGAGGGTATTGGGGCTACGCTGCGCGAAAAGGAAGGCCTGATTTACGTCGATGAAATCATTCCTGGCTCGGCCTCGGCCCGCCAGGGCGACCTGAAAAAGGGCGATGCGCTGCTGCGCGTAGCCCAGGGTGCGGCCGAGCCGGTGAGCATCGAAGGCTGGCGCACGGCCAAAGCAGTGACGCTGATTCGGGGCAAAAAAGGCTCGGAAGTACGCCTGACGGTAAAAAAACCCGACGGCAGCACCAAGATTATTCCCATCATTCGCGACGTGGTGGTGGTCGATGAGAAGTACGCGCAGTCGTCCGTTATTACGGACAAGGGCCAAAAAATCGGCTACCTGCGCCTGCCCGGCTTCTACGCCGATTTCAACGACAACGGCGGCCGCAGCTCGTCGGACGACGTGAAGAAGGAGCTGGCCAAGCTGAACGCCGAAGGCGTGAAGGGCGTGATTATGGACCTGCGCTTCAACGGCGGCGGCTCGCTCACCGATGCGGTTTCGATGGCTGGCCTGTTTATGGACAGCGGCCCCATGGTGCAGGTGCGCGACGGCCAGGGCCGTACCACCGTGCTCACCGACAACGACCCGCGCGTGCAGTACAGCGGCCCGCTGGTGTTGCTCGTGAACAAGTACAGCGCCTCGGCCTCCGAAATTCTGGCCGCTGCCGTGCAGGACTACCACCGCGGCGTAATTATGGGCTCGACCAGCACCTACGGCAAGGGCACTGTGCAGCGCATCTTCGACCTCGACGAGGCCCTGCCGGCCGAGTTGAGCAGCGTGAAGCCCATCGGCTCGCTGAAACTGACGACCCAGAAATTCTACCGTGTGAACGGCGGCTCGACCCAGTTTAAGGGCGTGATGTCGGACATTGTGGTGCCCGACCTGTACTCGTACCTTGACCAGGGCGAGAAGGAGTCGGACTACCCGCTGAAGTGGGACGAAATTCAGCCGGCCCGCTACCGCCCCTGGGATGCCGCGCCCGCCCTCGACAAGCTGCGCGCCAACAGCAAGGTACGCGTGGCGGCCAACCCCAGCTTCAAGGTGATGGATGAGATGGTGAAGAGCATGCGTAAGCGTAAGGACGAAACCACGGTTTCGCTGAAACTCAGCAGCTACCGCGCCGAGCAGCTAGTGTCGAAGGCCGTTTCGGACCGCTACGAGGCGGCACAGAAGACGACTACGGCCCTGGCCTTTTCGCCCTTGGCCGCCGATGTGCGCGCCCTGGGTGGCGACACCGTGAAGGTGAACCGCGCCGCCCGCGTAACCAAAGGCCTGAAAAAGGACATCACCATTGGTGAGGCCGTGGCGGTAATTCAGGACGAAATTAAAAACTGATTTTCGCTGATTGACCATGTTTTTGCTGATTGCGGAACAGCCCCCTTGCCTTTGGCATGGGGGCTTTTTTTGGCACCTTTTTAGCATGTCAACTACATTAGTAAATTGAGTAAACACTATGACTTTGAATAATTTTACATATTTTATCACAACTTATTGTCAGTGAATGAGATGTATACCAAAATAAATTGACAATAATTTTAGTAGAGACGCAACTAAAATAGCCTGAAACACTGTTTACTTAGCATGACAACTACAGCCGAAACCCGCATCATCCCGCTCAACCCGCAGGTAGACACCAGCGGCGACGAGCACCAGCAGAAGCTAGCTGACGAAACCTGGCGCAAATCCATCCCGGCGCAGGTTTTTCTCAACTATTTCTTTGCCATCAATTACCACATTCAGGAGAACGACGACGTGCTGGGCAGCCTGCAAAACCTGCCGTTCTTCCGCAGCCACACAGCCGAATTAGGCGAGGCCGACGTGGCTGCTCTCACCAAGCTGCTCCACACCAGTTGGAGCACGGAGTACGCTCTGCGGGCCACGGCCGAGTTGGGCGACGACAACTTCCTGCGCAATGCCTTGCACTGGACGTTTCCGCAGGCTTACCACGCTATTCTGTCGGGGTTGCAGGCATTTCTGTACACCACCGGCGTGCGCTCGAACAATGCCCAGCTTATTCGCCGCGAGGTGGGGCGGCTGGTGGTGAAAAATGCCTACCCGCGCCCGGTGTCGTTCTACGCCGCCGGGGCTTATGGCGACTTCAGCATTCACCGCTTGCCGCTGGCTGGCTACAAGGCCGGGCTGCACATCGCCAGCCAGGAGATTGATGCCCAGGCCCAAATTGGCCAGTTTCTGCGCACCACGCGCAAAATGAAAGCCCAGTGGACCCGCGCCCAGGTGCAGGCCAACCCCAACACCGCTATTCGCAGCCAGAAAACCGGGTGGCCTCTGGACAAGTGGACCACCGCCCACTGGCAGCAGATTACCTGGCGCTTGGGCTACACCACCATTTTCGACCTCCTGGGCCGCCTGCGCATCTCGCAGACCAGCCGTGAGATTGAGCGTTACGTGGAGGCCGACATCGACTTCCGCCTGTTCCACGCTTCGCTGCTGAACATTGTGAGCTACCTCAATGGCGTACACGAAACCTACGTGGCCAAGGCCCTGGGCCTGGAGCGCTACCGCCAGTTGGTGGCCGAACTGCCGTTGCATTTGCAATCTGGTTTCGTGCAGGAGCGGTTGCGGACCCGCGTCGAGCCGGTGCTGGCCCCCACCCCACCGAGCGCCCCGGCCCTGGGTGCCGAGGCCCCGCAGTACCGCATGGCCGCCTAGACCACGGATTAGCGCGGATTTTAGCGGATTACACGGATTCTGTGGATGGCGCGATTCGCAGTATTCGTTTGATGAGAAGTATAAACGCCGCCCCGAAATAGGGGCGGCGTTTTTCGTTGGTTACTTTTACGAATTAGTTTGTTTTACTCACTCCACTTTGCGGCCCCCGTCGGATGGCACCGTCTGCGATTCAGTTGAAATTGCATTGGTCCCGTCCACAAAATCCGTGAAATCCAAAAAAATCCGAAAAATCCGTGGTCCATTTAAGCGAACAGGAAATTCAGCGCCGCCAGAAACTCGAAGAGCTGGAAAAGCTGGGCATCGAAGCCTACCCATCGGAATTGGTGGACGTGACGTTTTACGCCAAGGAAATTCAGGACAACTACCACCCCGAGCTGAATAATTTTCAGGAGGTGACCCTGGCCGGACGGCTGATGTCGTCGCGGGTGATGGGCAAAGCCTCATTTGCCGAGCTGATGGACACCACGGGGCGTATTCAGCTGTATGTGAACCGGGACGAAATTTGCCCCGGCGAAGACAAAACGCTGTATAACGTGGTGTTCAAGAAGCTGCTGGACTTGGGCGATTTCATCAGCGTGAAGGGCCGCGTGTTCAAGACGCAGGTGGGCGAAACGTCCATCCACGTAACCGAGCTGAAACTGCTGGCCAAGGCCCTGCGCCCCCTGCCCGTGGTGAAAACTCAGAAGGATGAGGTAACCGGCGAAATCGTGACCTACGATGCCTTCACCGACCCCGAGCAGCGCTACCGCCAGCGCTACGTGGACCTGGTGGTGAACCCCAGCGTGCGCGACACCTTCATCAAGCGCACCCAGCTGGTGCAGTCGATGCGTAATTTCCTGAACGACAAGGGCTACCTGGAGGTGGAAACGCCGATTTTGCAGCCGCTGTACGGCGGCGCGGCGGCCCGGCCCTTCACCACGCACCACAACACGCTGGACATGACGCTCTACCTGCGCATTGCCAACGAATTATACCTCAAGCGCCTCATCGTGGGTGGTTTCGATGGCGTGTACGAGTTCAGCAAGGACTTCCGCAACGAGGGCATGTCGCGGTTCCACAACCCCGAATTCACCCAGATGGAGCTGTACGTGGCCTACAAAGACTACGCCTGGATGATGGACCTGGTGGAGGAAATGGTGGAGCGCGTGGCCCTGGCCCTGCACGGCCACACCGAAGTGCAGGTGGGTGCCAACATCATCAACTTCCAGCGGCCCTGGCAGCGGTACACCATGTTCGAGGCCATCGAGAAATATACCGGCAAGGCCATTGGCGAGATGGACGAGGCGCAACTGCGCGAAACTGCCCACGAGCTGCACGTTCACCTGGACCCCAGCATGGGCAAATCAAAAATCATCGACGAGATTTTCGGCGAACACGTCGAGCCCAAGCTCATCCAGCCCACGTTCATCACCGATTATCCGGTCGAAATGTCGCCGCTGGCCAAGAAGCACCGCGACCGGCCGGGCCTGGTCGAGCGGTTCGAGGCGGTGTGCAACGGCAAGGAAATCTGCAACGCCTTCTCCGAGCTCAACGACCCCATCGACCAGCGCAAACGGTTCGAGGACCAGCTGGAGCTGGGCAAGCGCGGCGACACCGAGGCCATGGTACTCGACGAAGACTTCCTGCGTGCCCTGGAATATGGCATGCCGCCCACGGCGGGCTTAGGCATCGGCATCGACCGGCTGAGCATGATTATGACCAACTCACACTCCATTCAGGATGTGCTGTTCTTCCCGCAGATGAAGCCGGAAAACGTCCAAACCACCAGGCCGGAGCACGAAGCGAAGGAGGTTTAAATACCTTGAAAATCGAAAAGCCCCGCACGAAATGTCGTGCGGGGCTTTTCTTTTCACAACCTTCTTACCCTTCAAACCGCCGATGTTGCCAGAAGCCTGCGATGGGTCGCCTGATTTTACTACTGAGTTGTTTAACCAATTTCAGTAGAAGGTCCTGCGACCGGCAATTTTACTGATAACACGTTACGGCCTTCTTTCAAGTCGGTTGCAGGAGTATCTACGAATAGGCCGGTGGCGGGGTTACGTGGAAACCGCCAGAAACAGGAAATATTTTGGGCGGCTTTGCGGTCGCTTCCAGCAACTTCCTGCGGCATGCTAGTGGGGGGCCTGGTGGCGGGCATCGTCACCAAAGCCGTCGTAGTCGGGGTTGTCTTCGTTGTGGGTGTGGGCCGTGGAAACCGTGCGCCCCAGGTTCTGCAGGGCGCGGTCGGCAGCGGCTTTGTCTTCGCTTTTGTCTTCGCTCACGGCGGCGGGGCCGGCGCTTTCGGGGGTGGCGGCACCTTGGGCTCTGGCCAGGGCATCTTTCAACAGTTTGCTGAGGTCGCCGCCCCACTTCGAGGCCGAGCGGCGGAGGTTGGAACGGGCATCGTCGCCGGTTTCGGGGGCCAGCAGCAGGCCGGCCACGATGCCGGCGGTAGCCCCGGCGATGAGCGAGAAAATTACTTTGCCTTTGGAGTCGTCTTTCATGGTGCGAAGGGAGAATGAGGATTCAGCTATTTCGCTATTCAACGGAAAA
>JAYULN010000654.1:0-1223 GCA_043763525.1 Hymenobacter sp. | reverse complement strand
GCAGGCCGCGCTGCACCGAGAGCCAGCTTTCGCAGACCAGGCCGGCGGCCACGGCCTCGCCGTGCAGGGCCTCGCGGCCGGGCTGCGTGAGCAGGTAGCTTTCGAGGGCGTGGCCCACAGTGTGGCCGAAGTTGAGCAGCTTGCGCGGGCCGGCTTCGAGCGGGTCCAGGGCCACGATGCGCTGCTTGAGGGCCACCGACTCGCGGATGATGGGGGTCCAGTCATCCGTCAGCCAGCCCAGGCGGCGGTTCTGCTCGAAGGCGGCGGCATCGGCGATGAGCCAGTGCTTGAGCACTTCGGCGTAGCCCGACTTGAGCTGGCGCGGGTCGAGAGTTTGCAAAAACTGCGGCTCGATAAACACCGCCGCCGGGGCTTGAAACACGCCCAACTGGTTTTTGTAGCCTTGGAAATCGACGCCCGTTTTGCCGCCCACGCTGGCATCGACCTGCGCCAGCAGCGTGGTGGGCACCTGCACGAACCGGATGCCGCGCTTGTAAAGTGCCGCCGCAAAGCCACCCAAATCGGTTACTACGCCCCCGCCCAGGTTCACGAGCACGGCGTGGCGGTCGGCCCGCTGCTCGGTGAGCTGGGCCCACACGACCTCGCAGCTAGCCAGCGTTTTATATTCTTCGCCGGCCGGAATTTCGATGAGCTGATAATTGGCCGGCAGGTGGGGTTCGAGCAGTGGCAGGCACAGGCGGGCGGTGTTGGCATCGACCAGCACAAAAACACGGCTCACGGCCGGCCGGGCCAGCAATTCGGCCAGGGCCGGCAGGGCCTCAGGCCCGATGATGACGGAATTATCCATGCGGCAAAAGTCCGCACAAAAAATTGGTGGGGCCACCCCGGCGGCCATGCAACTTTCGCCGGAGGCAGCCGGTCAAGCCGGTAAGTCCTCCCTTTTCACTCAACCTATTTCCTCACCCATGCTGCGCCCCACTCGTGCCGCCTCCCTGGCCCTCGCTTTTCTCACCGCCGCCAGCCTGGGGGCCTGCACCAAGGCCACCGTCGAGCCGGAGATGATTAGCTGCTTCCCCAGCACGCAAGCTGATGCTGCCGCGCGGCTAATCGGCCGTTGGGAGCTAACCCAAACCGCCGGGGGCCTCGCCGGCCGCACCCAGCCCGCCGACCCCACCCAGAAGCAGGAAATCGTGTTCGGGACCGATGGCAAGGCCACTTTTTACCTCAATGGCACCGTTACCCGCACGGCAGCCTTCACCCTC
>JAYULN010000653.1:0-1224 GCA_043763525.1 Hymenobacter sp. | reverse complement strand
CTTCCTGCGATACCTGGAAGTAGCTGGCGAGGCGGCGGATAACCTCTTTCGACAGGCCCCGGCGGCGGTTTAGGATGTCGGACACGGCCCCTTTACTGAGGCCCAGCGCGGCCACTAGGTCTTTGGCAAGCAGCTGGCGGCCGGCCATGAGGGCGCGTAATAGCTCGATGGGGTCGGCTTCGGGCAGGGCGGTGTGGGCGTGGTCCCAGGTTTCGATGAGCAGCGTGAGCAAATCGATTTCTTCCTGAATGGCAATAGCGAGAGCCGGCGAACTCACGAGTTTTTCGAGTTGTCCGCAGTAATTCTGGTACTGCCGGGCATCTTTGATGACAGTGTATTTCAGGGTTTCCATAGTTAATATAAGGTAACGGTGTATTGCTGGTTCTTGGCGCAAAGCTTGTCGTATTCGGCGTGGGTGCCGAGCCAGCAGATGAACAGGTGAATCTGGTGCTGGCCGAAAGAATAGCTGGCAATAAGCCGGTAATTATTCCCCCCGATGTCGAACACCACGCGGTTGCTGCCGTTGCCCAGCAAATCGGCCGCACCGAAGGTTTGCTGAATGTCGGCAGGCGTGTTCCAGTCGGCGTATTTTACGGCGGTCAGCCATAGCGCGAAAGGACTGCGGCTGCGAGCATGTTGGACCGTGTAGTCTTCGACGGTTTGCCGTTTGATGAGGTGGACTTTCATAATTGCTACGCCAAAGCTAGCGCAAAAGTTCGCATCATGCGAACTATAGATATGGAATCTCGCACTTGAGCTGTCTCTCCAGCCACGCCAAGCGGCGGCGGGGGCGCTGGGGGCAGGCGGGCGAACAACCCACACCCCAGCCGTATCTTTAGGCACTATGGCTTACATCGATTTCACCGTATTTGACTTGCGCCAACAGTTTGGCGTTCAATTCCGAGCCGAACAGCTATTTGCTGACGTGGAGCCGGCCGAGCCCAGCGCTTGGCTGCGGCAGTCTATCAAAATCGGCCTGGAAGTGGGGTTCAATAGTGAGAAGTCGCGCTCCGAGCGGCTGGTGACGCCGGTGCTGCTGGAACTGTGCGAGCGGAATCACCGCGAATTCTCCATCTACTCCGGCATGAACCTCGACATCGACCCCGCGCAAGGCTTGCGCGGCGAGTGTGATTTCATCTGCTCGTTCAGCCGCATTCAGGATTTCATTACCGCCCCGGTTTTCTGCATTGCGGAAGCCAAGAAGCAGGATTTGGAGCAAGGCAT
>JAYULN010000652.1:0-1225 GCA_043763525.1 Hymenobacter sp. | reverse complement strand
ACCGGGATACGCTGCGGCACGGGCTCACGACTGAATACTCTGCGGAGCTTGGTTTTGTGAAGCAGGGCCGCGCTTACCTGATGCGTGCCTACGACGCTGCCGGCATCGAGGCCGACGTGCGACTGCGCGTGGAGCAGCTCGACCCCAATGAATTTGCCTGGCGGCCTTATTACTCGGGCCGGGTGAATCTCACCACCCGCCAGCTGACCGATATCGAGTTTCGGGCCAACGTGGAGAATGAGAACTTTATTCAGAAGTTTCTCAACCGCGAGGCCGTCGCCGTCGACCTGCTCGGTAACACCAGCGTGGGCGGTTCGACGGTACGAACGGTTTCCCCACTCACGGTAGAGCTGCATAGCCGCGCCCTCATTAAACGCTTCACGGCGGCGGTGGGCACCGTGGCCAAGCCTGACCCACTGACGTTCACCGGTCTTCTGTTTGGTTCGGACCCGCTTCAGGACGAGCTCTCGATGCTTTTCTATTTCGGTTACAACACGGCCGAGAACAGCGGCTACCTGAATGAGCTGGGCCTGCAGCAGATTGCCGGCGGGTTTGTTTCGGGCGACTCCTACGCGGCTGTGCCTATCTTCCACGTCCCAGACCACGGCGAATATGCCATCGAGCTCGGCGGCGTTATAGACCTGGAAGTACGCTACACCCGCACAGGCAGCAATGCCTATTATGGTTATTTCGGCCAGGTCGACGTCAAATTTCATTACCGCATTAACGGCGACCCTACCTCGGCCGTGGTCCTGGCGTCGGGCCAGGATTCGGGCTTCAATAGTTCTCCTCACAACTACGCGCGCCGGTTTACGATTGCGCCACAGAAATTCACTGAGCAGCTCAAGGAAGGAGACAAAATCTATCTCTACGCGGAAATTTACACGCACGAGGTTCGGATTGAGTCCGATACACGCAGCTATCAGTTCGAGTTGCGGGCGGCCGAACAGCCCGGTACCTACCTGCGCATCCGAGCCACGACCCAGACCGCCCCGACTCCCTGTACAGGCCTGCTAATCTATGAAGTGCTTGACCGGCTGGCCACGGCCCTGACCGATGAGCCCTTCGCGCTACGCAGCAGCTATTTCGGCCGACCCGACAGTCGGGAGCCTCAGCCCTTCGACGGTGCCGGGGCCCTACTGCTGCTCACTGGTGGCTTTCAGCTACGGGGCTTCCCACTGCCCTCGGCCCCGGCTCCACTGGCCGGGGCCACCGATACCCGCAA
>JAYULN010000651.1:0-1226 GCA_043763525.1 Hymenobacter sp. | reverse complement strand
GCCAGTATTAAGTAGTCAGTAGTCGGACATCAAAGTACTGTCAATCAAGATTTAATATTGGGTCTGACTACCGAATACTTATGTTCGACTACTTAACGCGGACTTTTATTCTACGGCTATTGAATTACGGGCAGCCTTCCGGGGGTCGTTCCCCCGCGGACTCTCAGAGTCCACGCTACTCTGCAACGTCACCCGCAAAGTGCTGTCATTGTTGTTAATAATTCTTCTCATCTTTACAATCTCCACCTCCCAAACCCCTACCCGCTTTTGAAACGACGCGACTTTGTGGGCCTCACCGGCCTGGCTGCCGGGGCCCTCTTTCTGCCCAGCTACCCCAGCCTGGGCGGCACACCCGTAGACCCCGCCCGCCTGCTGGAACCGGGGGCCGACACCGCCCAGAAAAAACGCCTCGCCGATGCCGGCCTGAACGCCGCCAAAGCCGCCGGGGCGAGCTACGCCGACGTGCGCATTGGCCGCTACCTCAACCAGGGCATTTTCACCCGCGAGAAGCAGGTGCAGAACATCGCCAGCACCGAGAGCTACGGCGTGGGCATTCGGGTAATTGCCAACGGCACCTGGGGCTTCGCCTCAACCAATAACGTAACCGAGGCCGGTATCGCCAAAGCCGCCCAGCTGGCCGTGCAAATCGCCAAGGCCAACTCGAAAGTGCAGAAGGAAAAGGTGCAGCTGGCTCCGCAAAGCGGCTACGGCGAGGTTTCCTGGAAAGCCCCCATTCAACAGAATGCGTTTGAGGTGCCCATTAAAGACAAGGTGGATTTGCTGCTGAGCGTGAACGCCAAGGCCCTGGATTTGGGTGTGTCGTTCATCAACTCGGTGCTGTTTCAGGTGAACGAGCAGAAGTACTTCGCCAGCACCGACGGCTCGTACATTGACCAGGACATTCACCGGATTTACCCCACGTTTGGGGTTACGGCCATCGACCGAGCCAGCGGCAAGTTCCGCTCGCGGCAGGCCATGAGCTCGCCCGTGGGCATGGGCTACGAGTACCTCTCGCCCAAAGCGGCCGACAAGGTGGCCGGCCCCGCCGGCTCCGACCTCATCGGCTACAAGTACAGCTACGACATGCTGGAAGATGTGGCCGCCGCCGCCAAGCAGGTGAAGCAAAAGCTGACCGCCAAGTCCGTTACGCCCGGCAAGTACGACCTCGTGCTCGACCCGCACCACCTGGGCCTCACCATCCACGAATCCGTCGGCCACCCGCTGGA
>JAYULN010000650.1:0-1227 GCA_043763525.1 Hymenobacter sp. | reverse complement strand
CCTACGTGGGCGAGGGCAAGCTGGCCGAAATCAAGGCCTGGGTGCAGCACGAAGGCACCAGCATGGTGGTGTTCGACGACGACCTGTCGCCCTCGCAGCTGCGCAACCTGGAAGCCGAGCTACTGGTGAAAATCGTGGACCGCTCGCTGCTGATTCTGGATATTTTCGCGCTGCGGGCCAAGTCGGCCACCTCGCGCACGCAGGTCGAGCTGGCCCAGTACCAGTACCTGCTGCCCCGCCTCACCGGCCTCTGGACTCACCTCGACAAGCAGCGCGGCGGTGTGGGCATGAAGGGCCCCGGCGAAACGGAAATTGAAACCGACCGCCGCATCGTGCGCGACCGGATTGCCTTCCTCAAAGAGAAGCTCGAAGACCTCGACCGCCAGAGCCACACCCAGCGCAAGGCCCGCGGCGGCAGCATTCGGGTGGCCCTGGTGGGCTACACCAACGTGGGCAAAAGCACCCTGATGAACGTGCTGGGCAAGGCCGATGTGTTTGCCGAAAATAAGCTGTTTGCCACCGTGGATGCCACCACCCGCAAAGTCGTGCTCGACAACACGCCGTTTTTGCTCTCCGATACGGTGGGGTTTATCCGCAAGCTGCCCACCCGGCTCATTGAGAGTTTCAAGAGCACGCTCGATGAGATTCGCGAAGCCGACCTGCTGCTGCACGTCGTGGATATTTCGCACCCCAACTTCGAGGAGCAGATTCAGGTAGTGAACGATACGCTGAACGAAATTGGCGCCGCCGATAAGCCGGTGCTATTGGTGTTCAACAAAATAGACCAGTATAGACACGACGACGTGGAGCTCGACCCCTTCGGCGAAGTGCTCGATGCCGAAACCGATGCCATTACCCCGCGCCCACCCCTGGCCCAGCTGCAGGCCACTTATATGGCCAAGCTGCACGACCCGGTGGTATTCATCTCGGCCCAGCAGCGCACCAACCTCGACGAGCTGCGCGAGCTGCTGGGCAAGCGCGTGGCCGCCCTGCACCAGCAGCGCTACCCCTACCAGGCGGCTAACGGCTGGGCGGCCGAGTAGGCGCGGGCCACGCAGGCGCATCATTAAGTTGCTCAGAGCTTGTACCCCGGAATAGAATTTCGGGGTACAAGCTCTATTTGCGCTTCTTCTGCCCCTTCAGCCACGCGTACGTAGCCTCCTGCGCCCGCAAGGGCTTTGCCCCAGCTTCTGCCCCAATAAACTTGTTCTCGAAATCGCGGGCCTT
>JAYULN010000649.1:0-1227 GCA_043763525.1 Hymenobacter sp. | reverse complement strand
GATGTGGCCCGCAGCGGCAACACCAGCAAAGGCGGCCGTAAGGAAGGCTTTGGCAAGGTGAAAAAAGCGGTTCTGGAGCACTTGCTGAGTGTTGATGCCGAGCTGAACATGAAGATGTTCAGCCGCTACTATGGTTCGGCCGAGAAGAAGGCCATTCGCGACATGATGGTGAAGGAGCGGGTGCGCCTCGACGGCCGCCAGCTCACTGAAATCCGTCCTATCTGGTCGGAAATCAACTACCTGCCCGGTGCGCACGGCTCGGCCATCTTCACCCGTGGCGAGACGCAAAGCCTGACCACGGCCACGCTCGGCACCAAGCTCGATGAGCAGATTGTGGACCAGCCCCTGACCAAGGGATACTCAAAGTTCATGCTGCACTACAACTTCCCCGGCTTCTCGACCGGCGAAGTGAAGCCCAACCGGGGCGCTGGTCGCCGCGAAATCGGCCACGGCAACCTGGCCCTGCGCTCGTTGAAGCAGGTGCTGCCCTCGGACGACGAAAACCCCTATACTATTCGCATCGTGTCGGACATTCTGGAGTCGAACGGCTCTTCGTCGATGGCCACCGTTTGCGCCGGCTCGCTGGCGCTGATGGACGCGGGCGTGAAAATCACGGGTGCCGTTTCGGGCATTGCCATGGGCCTCGTGCAGGATAAGGAAACCGGCGAGTACGCCGTGCTGAGCGACATTCTCGGCGACGAGGACCACCTCGGCGACATGGACTTCAAAGTAACCGGCACCGAGAAAGGCATTTGCGCCTGCCAGATGGACATCAAAATCCAGGGCCTGAGCAATGAGATTCTGACTGCTGCGCTGCACCAGGCCCGCGCCGGCCGCCTGCACATTCTGGCCGAAATGGCGAAGACCATTGCCGCCCCGGCGGCCGAGCTGAAGGCCCACACGCCCCGCTCGCACAAAATGCTCATCGACAAAGAGTTTATCGGTGCCATCATCGGGCCGGGCGGCAAGGTTATCCAGCAGATTCAGAAGGATACCAACGCCACGGTTATCATCGAGGAGAAGGACGAGAAGGGCCACGTGAGCATTTACGCGGCCAATCAGGACGACATGCAGGGGGCTATCGACCGCATTCGCGCCATCGCGGCGCAGCCGGAGGTAGGCGAGGTGTACAAAGGCAAAGTGCGCAGCATTCAGCCCTACGGCGCTTTCGTGGAGATTATGCCCGGCAAAGACGGCCTGCTGCACATCTCGGAAGTAACGCACGAG
>JAYULN010000648.1:0-1228 GCA_043763525.1 Hymenobacter sp. | reverse complement strand
GAGGCGCACCTGCACGTTGTCGAGGCCGATGTCGTCGTTGCCATAGTCGGAAGTGGCACGGAAGCGGATGACGGTGGTGGCCGAGGTGCTGGCGATGGCCACCGTGCGCCCGGTGAAGGTGGCGCTGGTAGTGGCCGTGAGCACGGGCGTGGCCCCGAAGGTGGCCCCGCCGTCGGTGCTCACAAACACGTCGAGCTTGTCGGGCGGGTTAATTGTCGAGCTGGTAGGGTTCACGTAGTCGAAGCTCAGGGTGCGGGTGCCGGCCCCGCCGCTCAGGTTCACGTACAGGTCGAGGTTGCCGGTGATACCAACAGGAAGGGCCCCAGAGCTGTGAAAGCGGGCCGAGCGGCCCCCCTGGCTAGAGGCGGGCGTGTAGCTACCACTTGCAGCAGCAGTCCAGCCGGCAGTGGCACCGTCGTCGTTGCGGCGCCACGAGGCGTTGCCGGTGGCCGGGGTGTTGCGCCACGAAGTGGTGGGCAGGTCGCGCAGGCTGAGGCCATTTACCCAGGTAGCCTCAAAGCTCGCACTCACCGGGAGCGTGGCGTACGTCGGGGCCACGGGGGCCGCGCAAGTCAGGCTCAGGCCAAAGGGGCCAGTAGCATTGGGCGCATGATACTGAACAAAAACGTAGTAGTTGGTACCTGTTACGGTCGGAAAGGTGACGGTGGCGGCAAAATAGTTGGTGCCGCACCCGCCGCTAATGTTGTCGTTGCTGCCCACGCAGGTCAGCGCACCGCACGAGCCCGAATAGACGAACAATTGCGTGTCGCCGGTCGTAGCGCTCGGCCCCGAGCAAGTGCTCACCGTGGCCACTTGGCCGGTGCCGGCGAACCGGTAAAATACGCCGGGCGAGGCCGAGGGGGTCAGCGCGCCCGTACACAACGTGGTCGGGTCGCCGATGGTGGTGGCCCCATCGGTGGTACCGGTCAAGGGGGTGCCGCAGGTGAGGACGGTAGCGGCGCTGCACAGGTCGTTGGCCGGAACGGTCGCCAGTGTAGTGCGTACGCTGCCGGAAGTGGCCCCGGCGGCGCAGTTCGTGGTCACGATTACCGTGTAGTCGGTGCCGGGGGTCAGGCCACTTAGCGGCACGGGCGAAGCCGTGGGCGGGGGTGCTACCGTGGTGGAAGCTCCGCCCGCAGTGGGGGCGTAAGTCACGGTGTAGCTGGTACCGGCGGCCGGTGCCGTGAAAACAACGCTGGCCGAGGTCTGGGTAATGCCCGCAACCGTC
>JAYULN010000647.1:0-1228 GCA_043763525.1 Hymenobacter sp. | reverse complement strand
GAGGCGCACCTGCACGTTGTCGAGGCCGATGTCGTCGTTGCCATAGTCGGAAGTGGCACGGAAGCGGATGACGGTGGTGGCCGAGGTGCTGGCGATGGTCACCGTGCGTCCGGTAAAGGTGGCGCTGGTAGTGGCCGTGAGCACGGGCGTGGCCCCGAAGGTAGCGCCGCCGTCGGTGCTCACGAGCACGTCGAGATAGTCGGTGCCGGTAGGGTTCACGTAGTCGAAGCTCAGGGTGCGGGTGCCGGCCCCGCCGCTCAGGTTCACGTACAGGTCGAGGCTGCCGGCGGCCGTGCGAGCCCACGAGCTGTGAAAGCGGGCCGAGCGGGCCCCCTGGCTAGAGGCGGGCGTGTAGCTACCATTGGCCGCTGCAAACCAGGTGGCGCTGGTGCCGTCGTCGTCGCGGCGCCACGAGTTGTTGCCGGTGGCCGGGGTGTTGCGCCACGAAGCGGTGGGCAGGTCGCGCAGGCTGAGGCCACTTACCACCCAGGTGGTCTCAAAACCCACGCTCACCGGGAGCGTGGCGTACGTCAGGGCCACGGGGGCATCGCAAGTCAGGCTCAGGCCAAAGGGGCCGGTAGCACCATACGCGTGATACTGAACAAAAATGTAGTAGTCGGTACCCAGCACGGTCGGGAAGATGACGGTGGAGGCAGAAGCGTTGGTGCCGCACCCCGTCGTTTGGGTGTCGTCGTTGCTGCGCACGCAGGTCAGCGTGCCGCACGAGCCCGAATAGGCGAACAGTTGCGTGTCGCCGGCCGTGGCGCTCGGCCCCGAGCAGGTGCTCACCGTGGCCACCTGGCCGGTGCCGGCGAACCGGTAAAATACGCCGGGCGAGATCGAAGGCCCAAGGGTGGTGCCGGCGGAGCACACTGCGGTCGGGTCGCCGGGCATGGTGGCCCCATCGGTGGTGCCGGTCAAGGGGGTGCCGCAGGTAAGAAGGATGGCACCGCTGCACAGGTCATTGGCCGGAACCGCCGCCAGGGTCGTGAACTTGATATTCACGCTGCCCGAGCTGGCCCCGGCGGCGCAGTTCGTGGTCACGATTACCGTGTAGTCGGTGTTGGGGGGCAGGCCACTTAGCGGCACGGGCGAAGCCGTGGGCGGGGGTGTTACCGTGGTGGAAGCCCCGCCCGCAGTGGGGGCGTAAGTCACGGTGTAGCTGGTACCGGCGGCCGGTGCCGTGAAAACAACGCTGGCCGAGGTCTGGGTAATGCCCGCAACCGTC
>JAYULN010000646.1:0-8119 GCA_043763525.1 Hymenobacter sp. | reverse complement strand
ACTTTAGCAGCAGCCGCTTTTCGATTTTTTGAACACCTCCAGGCCGTTTCCAAGCACTGGGGGCACATGGGCCTAATTTGGTGCGGTTGCCCTGCTTCGGCAAGCTCAGCATGACGTGCTGATTGGCCGGTTTAGGGCGCGTTTGGCGCGAATTACGGGGCGACCGTGAAGGTGCGCGTAACCGAGTTGTATGGGCCAGGAATCATGTTGCCGCTGCCATCAACCAGCTCCAGCTTCACGGTATTTTCGCCGGCGGGCAGGCCTTCCATCTGGTAAGGCATCCAGCGGTCGAGCATGAATTCGGTACCGTTGACGGTGGCGCGCACGCGGTTGCCGCCGGTCTCCAGGGTGGTGTTCACCAGGTAAAAGTCGAGCATGATGCGCTTGGCATCGGCACCTTTGTACTCGTCCTTGGGGCGGCTGTAGAACAGGGCCGGAGCCTTCACGTCGAGGATGGGCGTGACGGGCGGGGTGGCGCTGCCCACGTTGATGACGCGGAGGTCGTAGGCCCCACGGTGCTTCAGGCTTTCGTGATACGAGCGCGACAGAAACGAAAGTACCACGTGCTGGCCATCGGGAATGGCTTTGGTGAACTTGGTGTCGTAGTGCGCCGTGTAGGGCTGGTTGTCCACGATGTTGTGGATGTGCTGGCCCTTCATGGAATTAGCCATTTGGGCCATGTGCGGGCCCCCGCTCATCTTGGTGAGCTGGAAGTTGGTAATCTGGTAATCGAAGGCCACTTCGCCGCTGGGCACGGTGGCGTTGGCGATGGGCGCCCGCATCTGTATTTGAGCCTCGGGGAACCTGGGCGAGTCGCTGAAAGGCGTGAGGCGGATGCCGTTCGACTCCATGCTCTCGTTGGTGGCCCCAGGGCGGTTGGCGGCGGGGGCGTTGCTGCCGGCCGTGGCGCTAACGTCGGTGGCGGGCTTGCTCGATTCGCAGCTCGCCAACAGAGCCAGGGTAACAGTCGTGCTGCATAGCAGCCAAAGGGGACGTTTCATGTGGAAGGGCTCAAAAAAGTTTAATTGTAATCCATAAACCAAGCTGCTTACGGTGAAGGCCCGGTGCGGGGTTTTGCTTAACTTGCGTCGTTGCCCACCACGGGGGCCATACGGCCTCAAAGTAAACCTAATTTTCCCATGCAGGACCAACTTCTTGACCAGATTCCCTCGCTCGACCTCGCCGATTTTCGTTCCGGCGACCCCGAGCGCAAAGCCCGCTTTGTGCAGCAGCTCGGCGAGGCTTATCAGAACATCGGCTTCGTAGCGCTAAAAAACCACGGCCTCAACGACGAGCAGACCAAACAGCTGTACGCCGACGTGCAGGCCTTCTTCCAACTGCCCGACGTGGCCAAGCAGCGCTACGAAAACCCCGAGCTGGCCGGACAGCGCGGCTACATCAGCAAGGGCAAGGAGCACGCCAAGGGCCGCAACACCGGCGACCTCAAGGAGTTTTACCACGTGGGCCAGGTGGTGGAAGACGACACCGACCCCATCAAAAAGGAATATCCCGAAAACATCTGGCCCGAGGAAGTGCCCACGTTTAAAGACAGCACCTTCACGGCCTACCGCACCCTCGAAAGCGCTGGCCAGGACGTGCTGCGTGCCATTGCCCTGTACCTGCACCTGCCCGAAAACTACTTCGACGACAAGGTGAAGCACGGCAACAGCATCCTGCGCCCCATTCACTATTTCCCCATCGAAGACCCCGATGCCGTGCCCGCCGATGCCGTACGGGCCGCCGAACATGGTGATATCAATCTCATTACCTTGCTGATGGGGGCCAGCGCCGACGGCCTGCAAGTGAAGCGCCGCGACGGCAAGTGGATTCCCATTACGGCCCTGCCCGACCAGATTGTGGTGAATGTGGGCGACATGCTCCAGCGCCTCACCAACGGCGTGCTGAAATCGACCATTCACCGCGTGGTGAACCCGGCCCGCGAAAAAATGAATACCTCGCGCTTTAGCATCCCGTTCTTCATGCACCCGCGCTCCGAAATGAGCCTGGCCGCTTTGGAGCACTGCGTGACTCCGGAAAACCCTAAGAAGGAGGCCGACATCACGGCCGGTGAGTTCCTGAACGAGCGATTGATTGAGCTGGGGTTGAAGAAGAAGTAAAAAAGACCGTCATGCTGAGGAACGAAGCATCTTATCGCCGTGAAACGACGCAGTAATTAAAAGTTAGTGCTTGTTCTAACCTGATAAGATGCTTCGTCCCTCAGCATGACAAATAGCTCTGCCCCGCACCCCGCTGCTCCCGTTTCGCTCACGCCGCCCCCGCGGCGCTCGGGCAAGCGCACGCGGCGGGTGCGGGGCATTATTTTTTTGAAGGACGTGGCCGGGCTGGCCTTCACGGCGTTTGGCGGCCCGCAGGCGCACCTGGCCATGTTTTTCCGCCTGCTGGTCGATAAGCGTCGCTACATCAGCACCGCCGAACTGCTGGAGTTGCAGGCACTGTGCGCGCTGCTGCCGGGCCCTACCTCCACGCAGACGATTACCGTTATTGGCTTCCGGTTGGGCGGCCCCAACCTGGCCTACCTCACGCTGTTGGTTTGGATAACCCCGGCCGTGGCCCTGATGACCCTGGCCGGCCTCACCCTCAGCCACCTCGACCCCGCGCGGGTAACGGCGCTGGTGCAGTTTGTGCAGCCGGTGGCGGTGGGCTTCGTGGCGTTTTCGGCCTACCGCATTACCGAGAAAGTTATTCACACCAAAACCTCGGTGGCGCTGTTGGTAGCGGCGGCCATGATGGCCTACTTTTTCCAGCTGCCCTGGATGCTGCCGCTGCTGCTGCTGGCCGGCGGGGCCGTAACTACGGTGCGCTACCGCAAGCACGCCATTATTCAGGAGAAAAAGCCGCTGCGCGTGGAGTGGGCCAACTTTGTGCTGTGGTTGGGCATCTTGGTGGGGGCGGCTGTGCTGGGGCACTATACGCGCCTGCTGCCGGTGCGGCTGTTCGAGAATTTTTACCGCAACGGCTCGCTGGTGTTTGGCGGCGGGCAGGTGCTGGCCCCGCTGCTCTACGCCGAGTTTGTGGAGTTCAAGCACTACCTCACGGGGGCCGAGTTTTTGTCGGGGCTGGGGCTGGTGCAGGCCATGCCGGGGCCTAATTTTTCGCTGGCGGCCTACATTGGGGCGCTGGCCATGCGGCCGGCGGGCGGCACGAGCATGCAGGTGCTGGGGGCACTGGTGGGCACGGTGGGAATCTTTCTGCCCGGCACGTTCCTCATATTCTTCGTCATCCGGTTCTGGGACCGGCTGCGGCAGTACCGCGTGGTGCAGGCCTCGCTCGAAGGCATCAACGCGGTGAGCGCCGGGCTGGTGTGCGCGGCCACGCTGCTGCTCTACCACCCGCTGCCTTACCGCCTGCTGGAGCTGCCGTTTCACCTGGGTCCGATTGATTCGCTGCCCCTGAACCCGCTGCTGGTGGGCACCACCTTTCTACTGCTGCTTTGGGAAAAAGTGCCGAGCGTGGCGATTGTAGCGGTAGCGCTGCTAGCCGGGGCATTGTTGCCTTAGCTTAATCCGTGCCCAAGATTTACCGCCGGGCCAGGTAGGCCGTGCGGGCTTCTTCGAGCTGGGCCACCACGGTGGCCCGCTGGTGTAGCAACGCCGCACCCACGGCGGGCACGCGCCGAAACAGGCGTAGGGCGCGCAGCCGCGTAAGGCGGGTGGTCAGGGTTTTGCCGTAGCTGAGGGCGTAAAACCCCGTGATGGGCAGGCTCAGCAGGTAAAGGGCGGTCAGCCGCCAGTCGTGGGTGAGCCAGTGCTGCACGGCGGCGGCTTGCAGGGCATAGGCCAGCGGGAAGGTGAGCATGCCCATCACGAGCATGATGGGGGCCACGAATTCGACATCCTTGGTGGCGTGCTGGGCCACTACCGAAGGCAGGATGTAGGGTAAATAGTTGTTCAGCACACCATAGAGCCACACCGGCAGGCCCAGCACCAGGTTGAGCAGGCCTGCTACCGTGCCGCGCCGCTGGCTGTCGAGGGCGGCATCGGTGAGGCGGTGTTGCCGCAGGCCGTCGAGGTAGGTCTGGAACTGCTGGCGCATGGCCCCCAGCCGGGCCGGGGCGTGCTGCTCGAACCAGACAACGGCCTGCAACAGCGTTTGGCTCAGCAGGAAGTTGTCGTAGAGGGTTGCGGGGTTGTCGTCGGGGTTGAGGTGGTCGCCGAAGGTGCGCTCAATCTGCTGCACGAAAACATCCTCGGCTGCGTCGCGGGTGATGACCAGGCGGCGCTCCAAGGCCGTGCGAATGGCGGCCGTGAGCTGGTCGGCGGCCGCTTCTGGGTTGGCAGCGTAGGCGGCGGCGTAGTCGGCTACCACAATGGGCGGGGCCACGTTCAGCAGCACATCGGAGCGAAAGCGGGAAGGGTCGAAATAGTTGGTGGCCACGGGCACCACCTTCAGCCCCAGTCGGAAATGGTGCCGGGCCTCGGCCCCCAGGGCAATGCGGGCGGCCCCGGTTTTGAGGGGCCGCAGGCGGCGCTCGCTCACGCTGGTGCCTTCCGGAAAAATCATGATGGTGCCGCCCTTGCCCAGGTAGTCGTAGCAGCGCCCGAAAGAGGCTTCGTTTTGGGCGGCCAGCTGCTCGGGCGTGGCCGGGGCCGCGCCGATTTCGGCATCCTGGCGGCGGTAGATGGGAATGGAGTGGCCCGATTCCATGATGGCCCGCACAATCGGGTTCTGAAAAAACGTGCTTTTGGCCAGAAACGCCACCGGTTGCCGCCGGTTGATAGCCACCAGCAGCGGGTCCATGAGGGTATTGGGGTGGTTGCCGGCCAGCAGCAGCGGCCCCGGCAGGGCCAGCCGCTCGGGGTGGCGCACCTCAATGCGCCGGAAAAACACGCGCAGCGCCACCTGCACCAAGGGCTTCATAACGGCATAAAAGAGCATGGGCGCGGCAACAAAGAGCGAGGAAGGGGCACGGCCGGACACCGGCTGACCCGCTAAAGTAGGTGCCGCCCGCCAAGGACGGCAAGGGGCGGCCGTTCCAACGGCCGTTCCTGCCCCGCAAGCCGCCGCATTGCTCCCCAAAACAATGGCGGAGCAACCGGGTGATGCCATGCATCAACCCCGTTGCTCCGCCACTCGGGCCGTTTGGCCGCAGGCGCTACTTGCGCTTTCGCTTGGCTTTGGCTTCTTCCATTTTGACCTTGGCTTTGGCTTTGCGCTCCGCTTCGGCTTCCATTTTCTTGCGCTTGCCGGGGTATTTCAGGTCGAAGGTTTTGATTTTTAGCAGGCTGTCGGCCTCCACAATGGAGGTGCGCGTGGTGATGCGGCCCGTAAGCGACACCATGTCGCCCTCAGTCATTTGGGTGGCGGTGCCGTCGGTGGCGGTCACCATGCCCGTCGGGGTAATAATGGTGCCATTCACCAGCTTTTTGTCGGCGACGAGGGGGTTGGTGATGCCCAGCTCGGTGAGCACTACGCGGCCTTTTTGCATGGTCAGGCCATCCTTCAGGCTCACGCCGGTGGCGGTGAGGCGGGGCCTGGGGGCCACGCTGCCGGCGCGACGCGCGGGCAGGCTCCTTTGGGCTTGGGCAGTGGTCTCGCCCAGTAGCAACACCGCGAGGATACCACTAAAAATGAGTCGAAGATTCATGGAATAATGAAGTTTGCAGATGGGTGAGTAGGGTGGTAATTGCTTTGTAGATGCAAGATACGGCTTTTATGGGGGTAACTTAACAAGTAGGTAATCTGCAAGTGCAAAATAGAGGCCAGATTTTGCGGCATTGGTCGATTAACTTTTAAGCGGGCGCTTCCGTTCAACAAAGCCGTACAACGTGGGCAATAAGCCAATTTTTTCTCCCTTAATTAAGACAATTGTTTAATAAGTGTATTTTTATATTTAAATAGTTCAAAAACCAGCGGCTGCCGGGGGCCGGCTGCCAGCGTAATTTTGGGCGCGGCCAAAAGTATCGCAGCTGCCCAGTGTGTCGGCCGATAAGTAACTGCGGTTACGCGGGCGGTTGCTGGTTTGGTGTTTTAGGGCCTTCTTCGGGGCTATATTCAACCAGAAACGAGCAACTACCAACACATCGAAACACAAGGCACACAGGTTGCCTGCGTAACCGTAGTGAATAAGAGTAAGACAACGCTGAATAGCGTGCCAACCACTGCCCGTGCCACTGCGATTTCCAATGACATCGCAGTTGATAACATTCGCCGCTAAAACCCGCAAATCGTGGATTACAAAGACTATTACAAGGTGCTGGGCGTAGAAAAAACGGCTACTGCTGAGCAAATCAAAAAAGCCTACCGCAAGCTGGCCCGCCAACACCACCCCGACGTGAACCCGAACGACAAGGGCGCGGAGCAGAAGTTCAAGGAGCTGAACGAAGCCAACGAAGTACTCAGCGACCCCGAAAAGCGGAAGAAGTACGACCAGTTTGGGGCCGACTGGCAGCGCTATCAGCAGCAGCCTGGCGGCGGGGCCGGCCGCAGCGGCCCGACCGGTGGCGGTTTCGACTGGAGCCAGTACACGCAGGGTGGCGGCGGCGGGGGAGGCGGCGGCAGCCCGTTTGGCGAGGGCGAGGATTTTTCCGACTTCTTCGGCTCGCTGTTTGGCAACATGGGCGGCCAGCGGACGCGTACCGGCAGCCGCCCCGGGGCCGGCCCCGACTACCAGGCCGACCTGGAGCTGACCCTGGAAGAGGCCTACCACGGCGGCCCCCGCACCATCACGGTACACGGCAAAAACCTGCGCCTGACCATCGCACCCGGCGTGGCCGATGGGCAGACTATTCGGCTGCGCGACCAGGGCGGCCCCGGCCGCCAGGGCGGCCCCAACGGCTCGCTGCTCATCACCTTGCGCATTCGGCCCGATGCCCGCTACGCCCGCACCGGCGACGACCTGACCCAGGACGTGCCCGTGAGCGTGTACAAGGCCCTGCTGGGCGGCGAGCAAACCGTGGACACGCTCAGCGGCCCCGTCAAAATCAAGCTGAAGCCCGAAACACCCAACGGCACCCGCCTGCGCCTGCGCGGCAAGGGCTTCCCGGTGTATAAAAAGGAGGGCCAGTTCGGCGACCTCTACCTGCGGCTGAGCCTGACGCTGCCCCAACACCTCACCGAGAAGGAAATAGACCTGATTCAGCAGCTGGCCGCCCTGCGCCCAGCCGGGCACGAGCCCGAAGCCTAACCCATAATTTGGTTGTCATGGAAACGCACATTCTTACCCTTACTTTTCAGGAGTGTTCGGCCCGCTACGGGTTGGCCCCGGCGGCGCTGCACGAGTTTTTGCAAGCCGGCCTGTTGCGCCCGGCCCCCGCGCCCGAAACCGTATTTGTGGACGAGCCCGACGACCTGCCCCGCCTGGCCCGCCTTCACCACGAGCTGGACCTGGCCCCCGAAGCCCTCGACATTATTCTGGCCATGCGCCAGCGCCTGGTGCGCCTGCAAGCCACGCTGGATTATGAAACCGCCAGGGCACGGCAACTGGAGAATTTCCTGCTGGGCAGCGGTCCTGTATTAGAATCCTGAACACAAAAGAAAGCCCGCACCAGCAGGATGATACAAAGGGCCGTGGAGAAGTACTCACCACTGAAAAATGCCTTAACATAACATCTTTTGTCGGACACTTCTTGAAAAAAGGGCGGTTTTCTTCCCTACTGCCCCTAACGTCCAAACGTGGTGCTTTGGCGGGAGACCGGGTGCCGGTTTGGGCGTTTACGAAACTCATCCCCTTGGCGCGTTTCGTAAACTTTCATGCGTAGACGAGTTTCTTAAACTCGCTCGACCCTGCAGCGGTCTGTTGGTACTTGGTGCCGGCCAGCTGCCAAGCATTCACGGAAAGGAGGGTATTTCTGGGATGAGCTTTGCATATTGGGTTTTGTTTTAATGAAGCTGTTTAGAAAGTCGGTCGGCGGTCGATTTTTCGCAAAAAGATGATGAGGAAGGCGATGCAATGCCAGGCGAGCCAATTGTCGACGCTGGTTTCGTAGCGCACGAGCAAGGTTTTGAAGCCGTCGAGCCAGGCGTTGGCATGTTCGACGACCACGCGGCGGCGATAAAGTTGGGGGTCGAACCCGGTATCGTCGTCGGTCTGCCAGTCGGCGGCACGGCGGTTGCGGGGGATGTTGGCTTCGACCCCGCGCCGGGCGCATTCCGCTCGAAA
>JAYULN010000645.1:0-1230 GCA_043763525.1 Hymenobacter sp. | reverse complement strand
GTGTCGCGGAGCTTGGCGGCTTCCTCGTATTTCTGCGATTTCACCACGCGGTTTTTCTCGCCCTTGATGTTCTCAATCTGCTCTTCGAGCGTGAGAATGTCCTCGGGCACCACGATGTTGTTGATGTGGACGCGGGCCCCGGCCTCGTCGAGAATGTCGATGGCCTTGTCGGGCAGGAAACGGTCACTCATGTACCGGTCGCTCAGCAACACGCACTGCTCAATGGCCTTATCGGTGTACACCACGTGGTGGTGGTCCTGATACTTATCCTTGATGTTGTGCAGAATTTCGATGGTTTCCTCGGGCGTGGTGGGGTCCACCATCACCATCTGGAAACGACGGGCCAAAGCGCCATCCTTCTCGATGTACTGGCGGTACTCGTCCAGCGTGGTCGCACCGATGCATTGAATCTCGCCGCGGGCCAAAGCCGGCTTGAACATGTTCGAAGCATCGAGCGAGCCCGAAGCCCCGCCGGCCCCCACGATGGTGTGCAGCTCGTCGATGAACAGAATCACGTCGGGCGACTTTTCCAGCTCGTTCATCACGGCCTTCATGCGCTCCTCGAACTGGCCGCGGTACTTGGTGCCGGCCACCAGCGAAGCCAAATCGAGGGTAACTACGCGCTTATTGAAGAGCACGCGGCTCACCTTCTTCTGGATGATGCGCAGGGCGAGGCCTTCGGCGATGGCCGTTTTGCCCACGCCGGGCTCGCCGATGAGAATGGGGTTGTTCTTCTTGCGGCGGCTCAGGATTTGGGCTACGCGCTCAATTTCTTTTTCGCGGCCCACGATGGGGTCGAGCTTGTCGTCCTCAGCCAGCTTGGTGAGGTCGCGGCCGAAATTATCGAGCACCGGGGTGCGCGATTTTTCGCCGGGCTTCTTGGCTCCAGCGCCGGTGCCCGCGCCGCGTCCGCCGGGACCCGACGAGCCGAAGAGCTTGTCGTTGTCGTCGTCGTCGGTGTCGGGGCCGGCCTTGGGGGTTGGCGATGCATTGCCGTGGTAATCCAGCGAGTCGCGCACAGTTTCGTAGTTCACGTTGAATTTGCTGAGAATTTGGGAAGAAATGTTGTCCTCGTCCCGTAGGATGGACAACAGCAGGTGCTCGGTGCCGATGATTTCGGACTTGAAGATTTTGGCTTCGAGGTAAGTAATTTTCAACACCTTCTCGGTCTGCTTGGTGAGCGGAATCGAGCCGGTGATGCTGGTGCCCTGGGTGGCGGTGTTGCGGGTG
>JAYULN010000644.1:0-3242 GCA_043763525.1 Hymenobacter sp. | reverse complement strand
CCGCACTCGCCCGTCAACCTCACCCCCTAGCCCCCTCTCCAAAAAAGAGGGGGCTAGGGGGTGAGGTTGACGGCTGGGCGGCAGCCACGGCGTAACATCAGTGATTAACTGTGATTTCGCTGATTTTTTCTGATTTTCGACTGCCTCGTTTTTTGGCATTCTCTCTCACGCTTACCTTCCGCTCAATGAGCCTCCTGCTTTAAATGGAAAACGAAAACACATTGCAACCAGCCGAAAACCAAGTAGATACCGTTGGTTCCGCGACCGAGCCCAGCTTTGCGCCGCGCACCGACTTTGCCCGCCTCACGGCTCAAACCGAAGCCATTCGGGCCGAAATCGGTAAAATCATCATCGGCCAGAGTGAGCTGCTGGAGCTGCTGCTCACCGCCGTGCTGGCCGATGGCCACGTATTGCTCGAAGGCGTACCTGGGGTGGCCAAAACCCTCATGGCCAAGCTACTGGCCCGCACACTGGAAGTGCCGTTCAGCCGCATCCAGTTTACGCCCGATTTGATGCCGAGCGATGTGCTGGGCACCTCGGTGTTCCGGCAGAACAAGGCAGATTTCGAGTTTCGGCGTGGCCCCATTTTCGCCAGCGTGGTGCTGATTGACGAAATTAACCGCGCCCCCGCCAAGACGCAATCGGCTCTGTTTGAGGTGATGGAGGAGCGCACCGTGACCCAGGACGGCACCACCTACCCCATGGCCGAGCCCTTCCTGGTGCTGGCCACCCAAAACCCCATCGAGCAGGAAGGCACCTACCGCCTGCCCGAAGCCCAGCTCGACCGCTTCCTGTTCAAGCTGCACGTCGGCTACCCCACCCTGGCCGAGGAAGTGCAGATACTATCCGGCCACCACGCCGGCCTGGGCAGCACCAACCTGGAGGCCGTGCAGCCCATTCTCTCGGCGGCCGACCTCGCCGCGCTGCGCCAGCAAGTGCGCCAGCAGCGCGTGGAGGCCAATATTCTGGAGTACATCGCCAAGCTAGTGGGCCAGACGCGGGCGCATAAGTCGCTGTATTTGGGTGCGTCGCCCCGCGCCTCCCTCGCCCTGCTAAACGGGGCCAAAGCCCTGGCCGCCCTGCGCGGCCGCGACTTCGTAACCCCTGAGGACGTGCAGTTTCTAGCCCCCAGCGTGCTGCGCCACCGCATCATGCTCACCCCCGAGCGCGAGATGGAAGGCGTGATGCCGGATGAGGTGGTGAAGCAGATTATGCAGCAAATCGAAGTACCTAGGTAGATGCATTATTCAACCGATTGGCTGCTTGACCAAATAGCGCAGGGCCACCGCGTCAAATACCTATTTTTTTGGGGTAACCAGCCCAGTAAAAACGGCGATATTACTAAAAGCTGCTTCAGCCAATGGTGGCTGGCCGATTTTGTGGTGGCGGGCATTACCTATCAGTCGACGGAACATTGGATAATGGCTGAGAAAGCACGATTATTCAACGACACCGTCATGGTGGCGCGGATTCTGGAAGCCGCTAGTCCGGCCGAAGCCAAGAAGCTGGGTCGCGAAATCCACGACTTCAAGGACGAGCTTTGGGAAGAGCGCAAGATTGAAATTGTGGTAGCCGGCAACCTACACAAGTTCAGTCAGCACAAAGCCTTGGCAAAGTTCTTACTCGCTACTGCAGACCGGATATTGGTTGAAGCCAGCCCAGTGGATACTATATGGGGAATTGGCTTGGCAGCTGATGCTGCCGATGCTGAGAATCCAGCCTGCTGGCAGGGGCCAAATCTATTGGGATTCGCCTTAATGAATGTAAGAGACCAACTTCGCAATCAATGAGCATCTTCCTGACTCCGCGCTTCTTTTTGGCGATTGGGACGCTCATAATAGGCTTCGTCGTAGCCTTGTTTCTGCCGTGGCTGCTGGGGCCGATGCGTATTGCGCTTGGACTGCTCGTGGCGTTGGCGCTGCTCGATGCGCTGCTGCTCTATGCGCCCGCCAAAAGCAAGGCCGCGCCCGTTTTCGGGCGGCGCGTGATGGGCGACAGGCTGGCCAACGGCTCGGAAAACGAAATCCGGATTTACCTCGAAAATCACTACCGGTTTCCCATTCAGACCGAGACGATTGATGAGATTCCGCATCAGTTTCAGCGGCGCGACGTGCTGTTTCGGGCCGCGATAAAACCGGGCGAAACCCAGATTATCAACTACCAGCTACGGCCCACCAAGCGCGGCGAGTACAGCTTTGGGGCACTGAATATTTACGCGACCTCGCCGCTGGGGCTGGTGCGGCGGCGGTTTCGCTACGACCAGGGCCGGGTGGTGCCAGTGTACCCGTCGTTTTTGCAGATGCGGCAGTACGAGCTGCTGGCCATTCACAACCGCCTCACGGAGGTGGGCGTGAAGCGCATTCGGCGGGTGGGGCACAGCCTGGAGTTCGAGCAGATTCGGCCCTACGTGCCCGGCGACGACCCGCGCAGCATCAACTGGCAGGCCACGGCCCGGCGGGCGGGCACCGGCGCTACCGATGAACTGGTGGTGAACCACTTCCAGGACGAGCGGGCCCAGCAAGTTTATTGCCTCATCGATAAAGGCCGGGTGATGCGGATGCCGTTCGACGGCCTCAGCCTGCTCGACTATGCCATCAACGCCACGCTGGTAGTCAGCAACATTGCGCTGCTGAAACACGATAAAGCCGGCTTGCTCACCTTCTCGAACCAACCGGGAGCCACCCTGGCCGCCGACCGCCGACCGGGGCATTTGCTGAAGCTGCTGGAAATGCTGTACCGCCAGAAAACCAAGTACCTCGAAACCGATTTCGAGCTGCTCTACGCCACGGTGCGTGCCCGCATCAAGCAGCGTAGCCTGCTGATTCTGTTTACCAATTTCGAGACCCTGCACGGCATGCAGCGGCAACTGCCCTACCTGCGCCGGCTGGCCAAAGACCACCTGCTGTTAGTTATTTTCTTTGAAAACACCGAGCTGCGGGAGTTTCTGAACGCGCCCGCCGCTACCACAGAAGACGTGTACAACCAGACCATTGCGGAGAAATTTGCCCAGGAAAAACGGCAGATTGTGCTGGAATTGCAGCGGTATGGGATTTACTCCTTGTTGACTGCGCCGAAGGATTTGACCGTAAATACGATTAATAAGTACCTGGAATTTAAAGCGAGAGGATTGATATAGACCACGGATTAAGTAGGTAGCCAGTATTAAGTAGTCAGTAGTCGGACATGAAAGTGCTGTCAATCAAGATTTAACATTGGGTCTGACTACCGAATACTTATGTTCG
>JAYULN010000643.1:0-1232 GCA_043763525.1 Hymenobacter sp. | reverse complement strand
TGCCGCCCTGCGTGACGAAACGCAGCGCGGTCTCGACTAGGTGCATGCGGGCGAAGGGCGAGGGAATGGAGACGGCCACCTTGGCAGCGCGGCCGCCTTGCGGGTCGAGCAGGCGCTCCACTTCGTGGGGGCCGATTTTGCCGGTGGGTCCCCAGCCCTCGTGGGTGCTGGAGCCGGTGTCGTGTAAGCGCAGGATTTTAGCCATGTTATGAGTTGCGAGAGACGCGGCCGGTTCACCTCACCCCCGGCCCCTCTCCTTGGGAAGAGGGGAGCCGAGAAGAGCTTTTGCTGGCTAGAATTGCCTCTATTGTCGTTTTAAGTTTGTTTTAAGCAGAGTATTATCTGGCTCACCTCTCCCCAAGGAGGGGGGCTGAGGGTGAGGTGAGCCGTTAGGAATACTGCAGTTTCTTATCCAGAATCTCCCCCGTCGCCTCCTCAAAGGCCTTCACCACCCAGCGCAGCGCCTCATTCTCCGTCGGGTTAGAAAGCGTGGCCTTCCCCACTGCCTTGGTCAGCTCATCGCGGAAAAAGCCCGGCGTAATCCCCTTGCTGAAAATGCCGGTTTCCACCGTTTTGTCGGCCACCATTTTGTTGAAATCCATCTCCTCGGCGCGGATGGCGGTGTAGCGGCGCTGGTTCACGCCCAATTCGCGCAGCCACTCGTTGTATTCGCCGAAAAAGTCCGTCAGCTCGCGCAGGGCGCGGTTGTTGCGCAGCTGAGCCGCAAGGTCGCCGGCTTCGTAGTAGGGCGCTTTGGCGTCGTCGGGAGTATGCTTGAGGAAGTAGCGGGCGAAGTAGTGCAGCTGAATCAGCGGGCGGGCCACTTCCTGGCGCATCTCGGGGGGCAGTTGGCCGAAGTCGATGTCGGAGCTATCCGATTTCAGGCCGTATTCATGGTGCAGCGGCTGGTTGCTGTCGAGCTGGTTATCGGGCACTTCCATGAAATGCTGAACGGACAAGGCCCCCAGCATTTCGAGCAAATGGGCCTGGTTGCGCTGCTCGGCGCGGCCGGGGTGGTTGGCCAGCGGCTGGCCCGGCTGGTCGCCGAGGTAGTACAGCGCTTCCAAACCTTGCAGGTTGTCGGCGTAGTACGAGAGGGCCGTTTTGGTCTTGGTGATGAAGGTATTGGAGTCGATAAAGTCCTGGCCGGCGGCCTTTTCATCGGCCGAAGGCTCCTGCAGTTTGAAGTACGGCAGCATCACCAGCGCGCCGGCTTTGAGGCGGCGGCGCAC
>JAYULN010000642.1:0-3243 GCA_043763525.1 Hymenobacter sp. | reverse complement strand
TTGGTGTGCTGGCGGTAGCCGCGGCGGTGCAGCGAGTCGCCGGCCGCGTCGAGGCTGAGGATGACTTCATTCTCCGTCATGCGCAGGTGCAGGCGGATATCAGGCGTGCGGGTGTCGATGCTGGGCCGCTCGCCGGTGCGGGCCCGAAACTGGTCCACGATGGCATCCTTGGTGAGCTGGGCCACGAAGAGCGAGTGCTCGAAGGTGGACCGGTTCACCACGGGTGTGATGGCAAAGGTTTGGCCGGGGCCGATGAAATCCGACCAATCAATGCGGCCGACTTCACGGTAGAGCGTCTTTTCATCGGCGGCGTGGAAAGCGGCGAACGGCCGCAGCAGGCGCATGGCGAGACGGCTCCAGAGCGCCACTTCATACAGCAGGCGCTGGTCGCCAATAAACTCGACGGCCCGCGAGCCAATGTGCGTGATGTCGGCTCCGAGGGCGTAGAGCTCGTCGGCGAGCAGTTCTTCCAGGCCGAACTGGGTGGTGGCGGTGAGGTGCATAGTAGCGCGAACTTTTAGTTCGCGTCCCCGCGCAGTTCGAACAATTACAAACGGCGCAGAAAAGCGAACTACAAAGTTCGCGCTACTTTCGCCTTTCCCAGCTACACTGTTTCTTTTATGGCCACTGCTCCACTCGCTTCCACCACCAGCACCAACACCGCCGCGCCCGCCCGCTCCTACGCCGGCCCCATGGTGCTGATGACCACCCTGTTCTTCCTGTTCGGGGCCGTCACCAACTTCAACGGTGTGCTGATGCCACTGCTCAAAGACGTGTGCCAGCTCACCGACTTTGAATCATCCCTAGTCCCCTTTGCGTTTTTCATCGCCTATTTTCTGATGTCGCTACCGGCCGGATATATTATAAGTCGTATTGGCTATCAGCACGGCATTGTGGTAGGCTTGCTGGTGATGGCTAGTGGCGCGATGCTATTCGTGCCAGCCGCAGCAACGCAAACATTTGCCTTGTTTCTGGCAGGCCTCGGGCTGCTGGGCGCGGGGATTACGCTGCTCCAAGTAGCGGCCAATCCTTACGTATCGGTACTTGGCCCGGCGTGCCAAGCCGCCAGTCGGATAAGCATCGTGGGCGTGGCCAATGGGCTAGGCGGCACTCTTGCCCCATTGGTGGGCGGCTTGCTATTATTTGGTAGCATCGATGTGCTGAAGAAGCAATTGGCGGCGCTGCCACTGGCTCAGCGACTGGCCCAGCAAGCGGCCTTGGTGAAGCTGCCCTATGTAGGCCTAGCCATTTTCTTGGTACTGCTGGCAGCATTGTTTTTTCTCGTGCGCTTGCCCAAGCTAGAAAGTATTCCAGTTGACGAGACTGCTCCGGTGGAAAACAGCAGTTGGACCAGTCGGCGGTCAGCGCTGCAATTTCCACATTTAGTTATGGGCATTGGGGCCATTTTTCTGTACGTTGGGGCCGAAGTTGGACTCGGCGACTTTCTCATTCGTTACGGACAGTCCCAACACATCCTCAATCTCAACGCTTTTACGCAGGCACTGGTGCAGCATCTTAACACGGCTACTAACTACGGATTACTCCTCATCGGCCAGTCACCGCTTCCCATCGATACTGCTCATGGCTTTACCCCGGCCGTGGGCGCGGTGCTGGTATCATCCTACTGGTTTGGCTTGATGATAGGCCGCTTGGTGGGCATTCCATTGTTGCGGCGTTTTCCTGACCGACCAATGTTGATAGTGGTTTGCGCAGCAGCTACGTTGTTTGTTACGGCCTCCATCCTGTCGCAGGGCGAAGTTGCATTGTGGCTCATCGTGCTTTGCGGCGTGTGCAATTCTATTATGTGGCCGGTGGTTTTTCCCTTAGCAATTACTGGACTGGGGGCTTTCACCAAGCAGGGCTCTTCTTACTTGATTATGGGCATCGTGGGCGGAGCTGTTGTTTCACTGCTCATGGGCTGGCTGGCCACGCACGGCGGCGGGCTGCGGGTGGCGTTTGTGGTGCCGGCGCTGTGCTACGTGTATTTGCTGTTTTATGCACTAAGCGGCTACCGGGTGCGTTAGCCCGCCAACCGCCGACGTTTTCCACTTCCCACGGCGGCTTACTTGCATGAAAAAACTCCTGCCTATTTTCGCGTTTTTACTGCTGGCCCTGCTGCTGGGCACCGTCAGCTGCAAGAAAATTCTGGACCTGCTGACTTTCCAGGTCAACGACTCCACCACGTTTCAGCTGCCGGCCACCGGGCCGCTGCCGGGCGGGGCTACCCCCGTCATCACCCTGCCGGGGGTCACGGTTAACTCCACGGCCAGCAGCACTTTCCAAAGCAATAACACGGCCGCCGACTACGTACAGGACGTGACCCTCGACCGCCTGGCCCTGATCATCACCGACCCGGTCGGCCAGAATTTTGATTTCGTGAAAAGCATCAGCATTTCCATTGCTTCCGATGCGGCCGGCACCAACAAGGTGCTGCTGGCTTCCCTCAGCCCCGTGCCCACCGGCCAGACGACCATTGAGCTCAAGCCCGCCGGCCAAAAGCTCGACGTGTACCTGCGCGGCGGTTCCTACACGCTGTTTACCACCGTGGAGCTCACGCAGCTGGGCCTGCGTAACACGGCCACCGTGCGGGCCGATTCGCGCTTCAATGTGAAGGCCAACCCGAAGTAGTTGCAGCGCGGACTAAAAGTCCGCGCTGCGTCCCGGCCGCTACCTTTGCGGGCATGATGCCGACCCTCGAAGAAAACGTCTCCCTCCGCCCCTACAACACGTTTGGCCTCGATGCGCAGGCCCGCTATTTCGCCCGCTTTGCCTCGGCCAATGCCCTGCGGGCGCTGCTGAAGCTGCCCCAGGTGCAGGCCGCCGACAAGCTCATTCTCGGCGGCGGTTCCAACCTGCTGTTTACTCAGGATTTTGCGGGCGTGGTGCTGAAAAACGAGATTTTTGGCCTCGAAATCCTCAGCGAGGACGGCGACACCGGCACTGTCCTGGTGCGGGCCGGGGCCGGCGAAGGCTGGCACGGCCTCGTCGAATACGCCCTCGACCAGGGCCTGAGCGGCATCGAAAACCTCTCGCTCATTCCCGGCACGGTGGGCGCGGCCCCGCTCCAGAACATCGGGGCCTACGGGGCCGAGCTGCGCGACACCTTCGACCACCTCGAAGCCGTCGAAATCAGCACCGGCGAGCTGCGCGTGTTCGCGGCCGACGTGTGCGGTTTCGGCTACCGCGAAAGCGTATTCAAAAACGTGCTCAAGGGGCAGTTTGTGGTCACGGCCGTGGTGCTGC
>JAYULN010000641.1:0-18638 GCA_043763525.1 Hymenobacter sp. | reverse complement strand
GGGCAGAAAAGTAGATACAAAAAACCTTCATACGTGGAATGAAATGGGTTTTTGTGTTGGCTTGGCTCTTTCGAGTCCAGTCCCCGCTACCTAAAAGGCCGTTTCCAATGTGGAAACGGCCTTTTCTTTTTTTGTTCTTAAGAGTACGCGTAGGGGCACACCGCTTGGAATTTTGCCCCTTCCAAAGCGGTTTTATAGTCCGCGCTACTGCCGGCAGCCGTACACCAATTCCGAAGTCACTCTATAGAATCCTCATAGCCTGTCTTATCGGCTAAAATATAGAACGACAGCTGGATACAAGTAGAGTTGCGCTACGTCCCAGCCCGGGCCACCACGGCAAACAGCGGGTCGGAGTAGCCGGGCGCGGGGCTGCGGTCGAGGAGCTGCACGCTGTGCCAAGTGCCGGCCGCCACCAGGTATTGCTGCACCAGGGCAAGGTGGCCGCGGTCGTCAAGGGCGTGCCAGGCGGCCACGGCTTTGCTGGGGAAGCAGCGATTGGAGAAGGTGATGACCAGCGGGGCGGTGGGGCGTAGCACGCGGGCCAGCTCGCGCAGCACTGCCACCGGCTGGGTGAGGTAGTCGACAGATACGCAGATGGCCGCGCCATCGAACTCCTGGTCCTGAAAAGGTAGGAGGGGTTGCGCGTTCAGGTCCTGCACCACGTGGGCGCTGAGGCGCGGGTTGGCGCGCAGCTCGGCGGCGTTCATGCCCAGGCCCACCACGCGGCGGTAGGCAACGTCGGCGGGCAGGTGGCTCACCCAGCTGCTCATGAGGTCGAGCAAGTCGGTGTCGGACGCGAAGTATTCGCGGTAAAGCCGCGTAACGGCGGCAATGGCCGCGTCGTCGATGTGCGTGACGAAACGCGGGTGGTGGTAGAATTCAGCATCGGGGGTTTCGTCCTGGCGGACGAAGAACTTATCGGGCAGGTTTTCGGGAATGGGGGTCATTTTTTAAGCAGGAACGAGGTTGTCCTCCACGGCCGCCTCACCTCATAAACTCCCGCAGGTAGGGTGCGGTTTGGCTGGCGTTGGCCTGGGCCACCGCGCGCGGCACACCGGCTGCCACCACTCGCCCGCCATCCTCGCCCGCGTCGGGGCCGATGTCGATAACCCAGTCGGAGCCGGCCACCACGCGCATATCGTGCTCGACCACGATGACGGTGTTGCCGGCCGCTACCAGGCCTTCGAGCTGGAGCATGAGCTTTTCGATGTCGGCGGGGTGGAGGCCGGTGGTGGGCTCGTCGAGTACGTAGAGCGTATTGCCGCGACCGATGCGCTGCAATTCGGTAGCGAGCTTGATGCGCTGAGCCTCGCCGCCGCTCAGCTCAGTAGCGGGCTGGCCCAGGCGCAGGTAGCCCAGGCCCACTTCACGCAGCACCGTGAGGGCGCGGTGGATGGCGGGCTCGTTGGCGAAGAAGTCCCAGGCGTCGTCCACGGTCAGGGCCAGCACTTCGGCAATGTTCTTTTCGCGGTACTGCACTTCGAGGGTTTTGGCGTTGTAGCGCGCGCCGTGGCAGACGGGGCAGGGCGCGTACACGCTGGGCAGGAACAGCAGCTCGACCATTACGAAGCCCTCGCCCGCGCAGTTCTCGCAGCGGCCCTTGGCCACGTTGAAGGAAAAGCGGCCGGCATCGTAGCGGCGCTGGCGGGCCTCGGGCGTGGCGGCGAAGAGCTTGCGCACGTGGTCGAACAGGCCGGTGTAGGTGGCCATGTTAGAGCGCGGCGTGCGGCCGATGGGCTTCTGGTCGACGCGCACCAGGCGCTTGATGTTTTCCAGGCCGCCCGTAATCCGGCCACCGAGGGTAATGGGGGCAGATTGCGCCAGCGCGTCGGTTTCCGCTTCTTTCGGGCCGATTTCCTGCCCCAGATGCTCGGCCACTAGTTCCACTAAAACCTGGCTCACGAGGCTGGATTTGCCCGAACCCGACACGCCCGTAACGGTGGTGAACACGCCCAGCGGAAAGGCCACGTCGAGCCGGTCGAGGTTGTTGCGGGTTACACCGGCCAGCTTCAGCCAGCCGGTGGGCGTGCGCGGGAGCCGGCTGGGCAGGGAAGGGGCAGCGAAGAGAAACGGCCGCGTCTGCGATTCGAGGACGGTTTGCAGGCCTTCGGGCGGGCCGCTGTATAGGATTTCGCCGCCCTGCTCGCCGGCGGCGGGGCCGACATCCACCAGCCAGTCGGCCTGGCGAATTACGTCCAAATCGTGCTCCACCACGAATAGCGAGTTACCCGCGCTTTTCAATCCCGCCAATGCTTTGAGCAGGGCCTCGGTGTCGGCCGGGTGCAGGCCGGCGGAGGGCTCATCGAGCACATAAACCACGCCGAACAAGTTGGAATACAGCTGTGTGGCCAGGCGCAGGCGCTGCAATTCGCCGGGCGAAAGCGTGGGCGTGCCGCGCTCCAGCGACAAATAGCCGAGGCCCAAATCGAGTAGCACCGTGAGGCGGGCCGCCAAATCCTCGGCAATACGCCGGGCCACGATGGCCTGCTCCGGATGCTCCTTGTCGTGCTTCTGCTTATGGGCTGTGCCCTCGGCAAACGGCTGCAACAACGCCGCCAGCCGCTTCAGGGGCAGGCGCGACATTTCGGCGATGTCGAGCCCGGCGAATTTCACCGACAGCGACTCGACCCGCAGGCGCTTGCCCTGGCAGGTGGGGCAGTCGGAGCCCCGCATATACTGGGCTACGCGCTTCTTCATCAGGGCGCTCTGGGTGGTGGCGAAGGTGTGCAGCACGTACTTCTTCACCCCCATAAAGGTGCCCATGTAGTTCGGCGGCTCGCGGCGCTTGATGGCCCGTTGGGTTTGTTCGGGCGAGTAGCCGGGGTATACGGGCAGCACGGGCTGCTCGTTGGTGAAGAGTATCCAGTCGCGGTCCTGCTGCGGCAAGTCTTTCCACGGAGTATCCACGTCGTAGCCCATGCTCACCAGAATGTCGCGCTGGTTCTGGCCGCCCCAGGCTTGCGGCCACGCCGCCACGGCCCGCTCGCGGATGGTGAGCGTGGGGTCGGGCACCATGCTCTGCTCGGTTACTTCGTACACGCGGCCCAGGCCGTGGCAGGTGGGGCAGGCCCCCTCGGGTGTGTTGGGTGAAAACGCTTCGGCGTAGATGATGCCCTGCCCGGCCGGGTAGTCGCCGGCCCGCGAATACAGCATCCGCAGCAGGTTGGAAAGCGTGGTAACCGAGCCCACCGACGAGCGGGTGCTGGGCGCGCCGCGCTGCTGCTGCAAGGCCACGGCCGGCGGCAGCCCGTCGATGGACGTTACCTCGGGCACGGCCATCTGGTGGAACAGCCGCCGCGCGTAGGGCGATACCGACTCCAGATAGCGCCGCTGGGCCTCGGCGTAGAGCGTGCCAAACGCCAGGCTACTCTTCCCCGAGCCCGATACGCCAGTGAACACCACCAGCGCATCGCGCGGAATGTCGACGTCGACGTTTTTGAGATTGTGCTCGCGGGCCCCGCGCACGCGCACGAAGCCGGAGAAATTGGTGGAGGAAGGGGAATCTGGTTTGGCCATGAAATGAGTGGGGAACTGGGAAAGAAAAGAGGGCATGTGGGCTTCGATGTACGGTTTCAGTTGCGCAACAGGTGTCACTGGTTTGGCTCACTCACTTATCAGCGGGAACATTCTACGGCTAAATTTTAGTGACTTTATACCGTTGAAAGCAGTAGTTTTAAGCAAAATTTACAGCCCTCAACCAAATGCGTTCCGTCTACTTATTCTTGTGCTGTCTTCTGTTGCTGAGCACGCCATCTTTTGCCCAGTTCTCCCGCAGCATCGCCGAAATGAAGCGCGACCGCGCCCAGGAAACCCAACTGCTGCGGACTCAGCCGCTGCTGGTTGTGCTGAGGCAGGAAGACGAAAAGCAGTTGAAAAAGCTGGCTAAAAAGCCCGACGACCTGCTGACCTATAAACAATCCATTGCCCTAGGTAATGCGCTGCTCCAAGAGGTAGTCGGCCCGGCCTGGACGTTTTCGCCGAAGGTAGAATACAAGTCGGCCGTGGAGTTGGCTGCTTTGGTAGCGGCCAATACCGGCCAACTCAACGTGCTGGATTTTGATGCGGTCGACTATCTGGATGCTCCGCCTCCCATGCGCCGCTATGGCGAGCCTAGCCCGATAATGGTGGGCCACCGCGATGAGCTGCTGACCTTCCGACTGCGTATATTCCTGAAACAGGTGGATTTTGCCGTGCACAACGAGCCTCTGCTCAACCGCACGCCGAACCCGAGCGACGCGCTGTACTGCCTAAGAATGCTGGAGCAGTACGCCGCTGGTGCCGGCCCGCAGCGTATCAAATCGGGCAGCACGCCGCCCATGTTGGTGCTGTGTCAGGACGACCGGATGCCCGGCCTGACCGACGCGCAGATAAAGCAGGTCTATCCCTATGCGTATCAGTTTGTAGCACGGTCCGAGTACGAAAAAGCCGTGCGAGAGGCCTCCCCGGGGGTGGCCTTCGTGCGGATGGCTTGGCAAGCCTACGGCACTATATCGCCAATGGCTTACGCCTTGCCCGCATTCGGCATCGTGAGCGGGGGCGATTTGCACCGGCTAAAAAACCCGCTGATTACCCTGCAGGATTTTAAAAGCTTTAAAAAAACGCTGCTGCGCTGAGACCTATGTAGGCGGCAATGCTACTACGCCCCAGCAGCGCCAGCACAGCCGCCGGGTCCTCCACCTCGATGATGAGCTACTGGTAGTTCCCGTCGTGCAGGTCGATGATGGCTGTTTGTTCGGAATGCGCCACGTCCACAAAAGTGGGTTGCAGGCAGCTCTGGCCGTGCAGGTAAAACGTGCCGGCCTTGATAACCCACGGCACGCTGGTGCCCAGAGCGCGAAAGCCGCCGAGGGCGTGGGCGGCGGCCACATCCTGCTGGGCACCGGCAATGTGAGTGCGCGGAATGGTGAATGAGCTTTTGAAGGTCCAGCCCTTTTGCAAGCCCTACACCGTCAACAGAATGTCATCGCCTTATTGGGTTGCTTTAACTATAATTATTGGGCAAGTGAAGGAGTGGAAATCCCGGCCGCTACCGCAGATGCGGCCGGAGCCGGCTCGCTTACCTGCCTGCCCATCAGTACCCAATAAACAACGCCCGATACCCCGAAGCCCACGAACCACGCGTAGTTATACACGGCCACTAAGGCCGGCCACACCGCGCCTTTTTCAAACACGCCGATGGCCGTGAGGAAGCCCGGCACGTTGGGCAGCACGCCGATGATGAGGGCAATAATGGCCGCCGGGTTGAAGCCGCCCCGGTAGGCGTAGCGGCCGTGGTACTGGTACAAGTCGGGCAGGTCGAGCCGCTGCCGGCGGATGAGGTAGTAATCCACAATCATGATGCCGCCGATGGGGCCGAGCAGACCCGAATAGCCCACCAGCCAGGTGAAGATGTAGCCCGAGGGGTCGGCAATGAGTTTCCAGGGGAAGATGAGCACGCCGAGCACGCCCGTAATGTAGCCGCCGGTTTTGAAGCTGATGCGCGCCGGGGAGAAGTTGGCGAAGTCGTTGGCCGGGCTCACGATGTTGGCCGCGATGTTGGTGGCCAGCGTGCTCAGGGCCACGGCCAGCATGGCGAAGCTCACCAGCAGCTTGCTGTCGAAGCGGCCGGCCAGCACCACCGGGTCCCAGATGGTTTTGCCGTAGATGATGAACGTGGCCGAGGTTACGACCACGACCACGCCCACGAACGAGAACAGCGTCATCGAAGCCGGCAGGGCCAGGGCCTGCCCCAGCTGCTGCGCCCGTTGGCTGACGGCATAGCGCGTGAAATCCGGGATATTCAGCGAAAGTGTAGCCCAGAAGCCCACCATGCCCGTGAGCGAGGGGAAGAAAAATGCCCAGAACTGCGCGCTGGTCGTGAATTTGCTCGGCTGAGCCAATATCGGCCCCAGCCCGTGGCCGGCCGAAATAGCCCACCACAGCAGCGCCAGCGCCGCCAGCGGCAGAAAAAATGCCTTGAATACCAGGAGCTTGCGAATGCTCTCAACCCCGAGGTAGACCACGTACATATTCACGGCCCAAAACAGCAGAAACACCAGCGCTGGCCCGGTGGCCAGGCCCCAGCTGGCCGGGAAAATGGCCGGCAGCGTGCCCAGGCCCGGCACCCACAGCACCGCCATCTGGTACAAAGCGTAGCCGCCAATCCAGGTTTGAATGCCGAACCAGCCGCAGGCGATAATGGCCCGCAGCAGGGCCG
This sequence comes from Hymenobacter sp., assembly GCA_043763525.1. Lineage (GTDB taxonomy): Bacteria > Bacteroidota > Bacteroidia > Cytophagales > Hymenobacteraceae > Hymenobacter. Next base: position 12,442 of record JAYULN010000641.1, on the reverse strand, counting down.
GCACGTTGGCCCCGCGCACACCGAAGCTGGCGCGGGCCAGTACCGGAAACGGGATGCCGTAGCGTGCCCCGGCCCGGCCGTTGAGCAGCATGGGGGCCAGCACAATGGTGTTGCCCAGGAAAATGGTGAGCAGCGCCTGCCACCAGTTCATGCCGCCCTCGATGAGCGAGCTGGCCAGCATATAGGTCGGAATGCACAGGCTCATGCTAATCCAGAGGGCGGCGTAGTGGCCCGTGCCCCAGGTGCGCTCGGCATAGGGCACCGGGGCCAGGTCGAGGCTGGTGAGGCCGGGGGCGGGCACGGCGGAAATATCCTGTGGGGTATTCATGCGATTTTCGGTAAAAAGAGCCGGGCTAAATGTAGGAAAAACCTGCAAGTCATTGGCCCGCGCCCCGGTCCGACGGCGCAGCCGTCCGACCGGTTGAGGTAAGCGCCGCTGGAACGAGGCGTTTGCAACGATTCTGTTCACGCGGCAACCGGTCGGACGGCGCAGCCGTCGGACCGGGACGGCCCCTCCGCTAGCCAGCCAGCAGGTACCCCCGCGCCACCGCGCCAAAATCGGCTACCTGTTGCGCCTCCCAGGCGGCATCATGGCCCAGCTCCTGCGCCAGTAGCGCGGCCACGGCAGGGGCAGCACGCAGGGCGGCGGCCGCGTCCAGAAACAGCAGCCGTACGCGCCTAGCCAGCACGTCTTCCACGGTGCGGGCCAGCTCGTGGCGGGCGGCCCATACTACTTCGGCTTGCCGGAAATCGAAGTGCGAGTCGAGCTTCTCGCCTAGCTGCGGACGGTCGGCAATAAGCTGGAGCAGGGCCGGTTGGTCGCTGCCGTAGTGGGCAAGGGGGCTGAAAGATGCCGCCGTTTCCGCTGCTGCTACTTCGGCTCCGTGAATGGACAGGTGGGCGGTTTGGCTGGCGGCGGGCGGCAGCTGGCCCAGGGCAATGGCCCGGTCGATGGTATCCTGGCCCATGCGGCGGTAGGTGGTCCATTTGCCGCCGGTGATGGTGATGAGGCCGCTGGCCGAAGCCACGATTTTGTGGCGGCGCGAAATTTCCTTGGTTTTGGTGCTGCCATTGGCCGAGGCCGCCAACGGGCGCAGGCCCACGAAGATGCTTCGCACGTCGGCGCGGGTGGGGGCGCGGGTGAGGTAGTGGGCGGCGGTATTCAGCAGGAAGTCGATTTCGGCTTCCTGGGCGCGGGGTTCCAAGGTGGCGGTGGGCACGGGCGTATCGGTGGTGCCCAGCACCACGCGGCCCAGCCAGGGCACGGCAAACAGCACGCGGCCGTCGGCGGTGCTGGGTATCATCAGGGCCGCCGGGCCGGGCAGAAACGACTTATCCAGCACCAGGTGTACGCCCTGGCTGGGCTGCACCAGCGGGCGGGTGCCGGGCTCGTCGAGCTGCCGCACGGCATCCACAAAAATGCCGGTGGCATTCACTACGGTTGTGGCTTGCAGCTCGTAGCTGCGGCCGGTTTCGAGGTCGGTGGCACGCACGCCGGTTACGCGGCCGTGGGCATCCTTCAGCAGGCCCCGCACGGGGCAGTAGTTGAGGGCGGTGCCGCCGTGGTCGAGGCAGGTTTGGGCCAGGTTCACGGCCAGGCGGGCATCGTCGAACTGGCCGTCGTGGTAGCGCACGCCGCCGCGCAGGCCGGCGGGGCGCAGGGTGGGCAGCTGGCGCAGGGTGTCGGCTTTGCTCAGGTGAGTTGATGCTCCGAGGCTGAGGCGGCCGGCCAGCAGGTCGTACAGCTTCAGGCCGAGGGTGTAAAAAGGGCCGCCCCACCAGCTGTAATTCGGAATGATGAAGGCCTGATTGTGGCACAGGTGCGGGGCGTTTTGCAGCAGCAGGCCGCGCTCGTGCAGCGCTTCGCGCACCAGCCCGATGTCGCCCTGGGCGAGGTAGCGCACGCCGCCGTGTACCAGCTTGGTGCTGCGGCTGCTGGTGCCCTTGGCAAAATCGGCCTGCTCCAGCAGCAGCGTTTTGTAGCCCCGGCTGAGGCCGTCAAGCGCCACGCCCAGGCCCGTGGCCCCGCCCCCGATAACGATGAGGTCCCAGGCCGGAGTGGCGGTTAGCTGCTGGATTAGCGTTTCGCGGGGGAAGGGGTTGGGGGATGAAACGGGAGACATGGGCGGAAAATTGAACAAAATCAGAACGTCATGCTCATCTGGTGTCCGCGTAGCCGAAGCATCTCGCGTGTGGTAGTAATTCAATCGTCAGCAAAAGAATTAGTGGCGGCACGCGAGATGCTTCGGCTACGCGGACACCAGATGAGCATGACCGTCCTTTCTACTCAATATTCACCATTCAACTCACTTCAGCAGCGCTCTCACCTACTCCACCAGCACGGGCACGCTCAGGCCGCCCATCACCAGCACCACTACCCAGCTCAAATTCCGCCGCCCCAATCGGCACAAATCGCAGCCGCTGGCCTGCCCGCAGCCGGCTGGGGGCCGCCCATTCCGGGTTGAACAGCCGCAGCGGTGTGCGCCCAATCAGCTGCCAGCCGCCCGGCGTGGGCAGCAAGTAAATGCCCGTTTGCGGCCCCGCGATGCCCACCGCGCCGGCCGGCACCAGCGCCCGCGGCTGCGGCCGGCGCGGGGTGGCCAGCCGCGCATCGAGCCCGTCCAGGTAGGGGAAGCCGGGCGCGAAGCCTATCATGTGGACCAGGTATTCGGGGGCGGAATGGAGGGCAATTACCTCGGCGATTGGGAGCCCGGCGTGCGCGGCCACAAACGCCAAATCCGGCCCGAAATCCCCGCCGTAGCACACCGGAATTTCTACTACTTCGGTTGCTTCCGCGACTTCGGGTGCCTCCGCGGCGGCAAGCATCTTTTGCAGCCTGGCCGTCACTTGCTCGTAGGGTTGATGCTGGCCGGTTTCGCTCACCAGCCACGGGTCGTAATACACGGTGAGGGTGGTGAAGGCGGGCACGACTTCGCGCAGGCCCACGAACGGCTGCCGGGCCAGCCCGGCGCTGAATGCCGCGATGGCCCGGTGCGTAATCGGGCTGATGCCGGTGCCGAACTCCAGCACCACGGCTGAATCGCCCAGCGGAAACAGCCGCACGGGCGGCGAGGCGGCAGATGGGTTTTGGACAATGCTCACGGGGCGCGTTTGTGGGGTAGAGACGGCATATTTGCGTCTCGTCGTTGAACGACTCCTGGGCAGCCTGGGAAACCACCGTTCAACGGCGAGACGCAAATATGCGTCTCTACCGCGAGCGGCCCGTTCAGTTTGCCCCAACTCTCCGGCACCTTCTTTATGATAACACTTTTTCGCAAGGCCCTGGCCGGCGCTGTTGCCCTTTTCCTGCTCGCGGCTTGCCACCGCGTGCCTTTGCTCACCACGCCCGTGACGACCACCGCGAAGCCCGCGCCCCCCGAACCCGACCCGCCCGTAACCACCGGCGTGTCCGAGGTGCTGGCCCAGGCGCGCCGGGCCACTATCAGCGGCGTGGCATATAATCTGAGTCTGAATATCCCGGCCCAAAAAACAGAGCCAATTGAGGTAGTCGGGCAGGTTTTGTTTAATCTGAAGGACAACCGCCACCCGGTGCAACTCGGTTTCAAAGCGCCCACCAGCTACTTGCACAGCCTCGCTGTCAACGGTCAGCCCGTGGCCATCGACCACCGCAACGAGCACCTCGTGCTGCCTGCCGCGGCGCTGAAACTGGGCCACAACGTAGCCGAAATTCACCTCCGTGCCGGCGAGCAGTCCCTCAATCGCAACAACGATTACCTCGGCGACGTGAGCTACGTGGTGCCCACCGTGGGCCTGCTGGCCGCCACCCGGATACCCGGCCCGCCCGCCCACAGCTGGCAGGCCGTGGCATGTAGCGGCCAGGAAATCGGCACCAAGGGCCTGATGGTGGCCGCCAAAACCATGGCCCTCACCGCCATCGACCTGTTCGCCGATGCCGACCTGCGAGCCAAAGCCCAGGCCGAGTTGAAGCAGAAAGTGGGCGGCCACGTGTACAAGCCCCTGCCCGGCGACCGCAAGCCGGCCCTGAACTACCGCGACTAGCCGGGGTGCGGGGCCCGGCTAATGCAGGGCCAGCACAGCGTAAATAGTGCCGTGTTTTTGCCCCGAAAATGGCCGGCTTGCGTAAGTTGCCGGAGGCTGCCCGGCCCGCCGTTGCCGCCTCGCCTTTGCCTGTTCCCATGCCGGACGACTACCAACTGCTCACGATTGCGGCCATTCGCCGGCCCGGGCCCGGTGCCCGCACCCTGGTGCTGCGCCCCGCCCCCGGCGAAACCATCCGGTACCAGGCCGGGCAATACCTGACGCTGGTGCGTGCCGCGCACGGCACCGAAGTGCGCCGGTCGTACTCCTTCAATTCGGCCCCGACGTTGGGCGAGCCCCCGGCCATCACGGTGAAGCGGGTCGACAACGGCTTGTTTTCGCGCTGGCTCGTGGACGAAGTTCGGGTGGGCGACGTGCTGCGTACCAGCGGCATCGGAGGCTTTTTTATCTTTCCGCCCAACCTCAACACCTATCAGCAGCTGGTGCTGCTAGCGGCCGGCAGCGGCATCACGCCATTGTTTTCCCTGCTGAAAACGGCTCTGCACGACCACCCGCACCTGGCGGTATTGCTCCTCTACAGCAACCATTCGGTGGCTGGTGCCCTGTTTCTGCCCGAGCTGCGGGCGCTGGCCCGGCAGTTTCCCCGGCAGCTGCACCTGGAGCTTTTTTTCAGCAACGAGCCCGAGTTGTACCGCGCCCGCCTGCACAAGGAGCTGCTGCAAAACCTGGTGGCCCGGCACGCCGTGGCCGCGCCCACTCAAATGCTGGCCTATCTCTGCGGCCCCCTCAACTACATGCGCATGGGCACCTACGGCCTGCACGAGGCCGGCCTGCCACTGGCCCACATCCGGCGCGAGCTGTTCAGCACCGGGGTAGCGCCCCACGCCCCGGTGCCGCCGCCCGATACCGCGCCGCACCAGGTCACGCTCATCGTGCGCGGCCGGCCGCATCGGCTGCGGGTGCAGTTTCCCAGCACCATTCTGCAAGCCGCCAAACAGCAGGGCTTGAAGCTGCCCTACAGTTGCGAGGTGGGCCAGTGCGGCAGCTGCGCCGTGCGCTGCACCCAGGGCCAGGTGTGGATGAGCAACAACGAAGTGCTAACCGACCGCGAGCTGGCCCGGGGCCTGGTCCTGACCTGCACCGGCTACCCCATCGGCGGCGACGCGCAGCTCGATTTCGGGGCCGGTTAGTTAACTGTAGCGTGGCCTTTGAGCGTCCGCGCGTGAACGATACCCCCCCCCCACGCGCGGACTCCCAAAGTCCACGCTACAACTACAGCTCCTTTTCCAGTACCCACAGCGTGAGCGGCTGCCGGGGAATGCCGTAGCGTGGGTCGGTGGGGAAGGCCTCGGTGGCTCCGCTGAGGTGGTAGCCGCGCCGCTCGTAGTAGGCAATCAGCTCGGCGCGCACCGAAATCACGGTCATCTTGCTGAGGGTGCAGCCTTGCTGGCGGCCGTAGTCTTCGGCGGCTTGCAGCAGGAACTTGCCCACGCCTTGGGTTTGCCCGGCGGGGGCCACGGCCAGCATCGAGAGCGAAAGCTTGTGGTTGTCGGGCAGCGCGTAGAAGCTGCCGAGCAGCACGTCATCGGGGCCGAGGCAGAGGAGCAGGGTGGCGTTGGACGCGGCCAGCATGTCGCGCAGGCCGGCTTCGTTGATGCGCTGGCCGTCGAGCAAGTGGGCTTCGGTGGTCCAGCCCTGGCGGGCGCTGTCGCCCCGGTAGGCACTATTCACCAGGCGGGCGAGGCGGGGAATGTCGGCCGGAGTGGCCGTGGCGAGGCGAAAGGCAAGGGGCATACTACGAAAGTACACCCCGGTAAGGAAAAATAGCTGTCGGCGTTTTCTTGGAGGAACCCTACAAAACCCGGGTATACTACTCAGCTTTATGCTTTGAGCCAAAACATGACTTTTGCACGAAAAAATAAAAACGTAGTTCTCCTACTGGTTAAATTATTTTATTGCCAGGACTTACGCATTGAGGGCTGGCGCACGTCTCGGACGCGCTGCCAACGGGGCCTGGCGTTTCCCAACGCCCCGGTCGCGCCGCTGAAGTGGCTGTTCGGTATCGTTCACGTAGCGCGTCAGAGCCGCGAAACCAGTCGGCAGCGCGTCCGAGACGCGTGCCAGCCCCCAATGCGTAAGTCCTGACCGTATCAACTTTTTGTACGCAAAAAAACGTGTACCCTACCATCTCCACATCAGCCGCGCCTACTGCCCCGACCAACCGGCCGGCCCTGGTAACCGCGCCGTCTGCCTGGCGGATGTTCGTGCTGCTCTGCGTACCGGCCCTGGGCCTGGCAGTTCCGGCACAAGCTGGCCACTTTCGCTACGGCGACATTGCCTGGCGCGTGGTGCAGCCCGACGTGACTGGCCGCGCCATCGAATTCAAGGTGAATGCCGGCTGGTGCCTGGGCAACGCCAATGCCATTGGCCTCAACTTTGGCGATGGCACTTCGGGCAACGCCAACATCGTGTACGCCAACATCAACAACGCCTATGGCTACGGCACCGGCACTGTGCAGCACCGCTACAACGCCAACGACAACTTCACCGTGAGCTACAGCGGCAACAACGGCAAGGTGCTGGTGTGCCACAATGGCCACGCAACCTGCATACGGGAGCGCAACGGCCGGCACGGCCTATTCGCTCACGCTCAACAGCGAAAACCTGGCTACCGGTCTCTACCTGTGCCGCCTCGTAACCAACGGAACGGCAAAACCCAAACCCCGCGACTCACCACTGCCCGGTAATTCCACGCGCCATTGGGCCAATTGAAACGCCCCTGCCGGAATTTCCGGCAGGGGCGTTTTGCTGAACGAAAGGCGGTTGGGCGAGCTGCTGCCTGGCTATTTCCTCAAATAATTGCCCAAATCCGACACGCTCGCAATGCCCAGTTCCCGGGCCTGCCGCTGCCGCATCAGCAGGGCGTAGGTGTTGTTGAAGCCCAGCGGGGCCAGCCATTCCAGCCCGAAGCGGCGGCGGAACTCGGCCCGCACGTAGCGCAGCACATCGGCCGGGCGGCCCCCCAGCGAATCGACCACGGCGGGCCGGGGTTGCAGCAGCACCAGCAAGCCCGTGCCGGTGTATTCGGGGTACATATCGATGGCCCCGTTGCGCAGGGCCTCGAAGCAGATGGTGGTGCCGCCCAGGCCGGTTTTGGTTTCCACGGCCAGGTCGGTATTGCCCCGGATGAGGGCTGCGTACAGCTCGGCCAGAATGTACTGCTCGGCAAAAATCTTCGAGCCCAGCTTCACCACCGGTGCGCCCACCACGGCCGGGCGTGGGGTGCGCCACAGCCCGCGCCGCTTCAGAAATTCTTCGGCAATGGCTTTGGGGGCGTGGTGCAGGTAGTCGGCGCGGTAGTTCAGGTCGGTCATCACCGAGTCGGAAATCTGATTGTTCAGTTGAGCCAGCACGGCGGCCAGCTCGGGGTGCGCACGCAGCAGGGCCGGGCGCACCACGGGCACGGCGTAGTAGGGCGGAAACACGCGGTGGTCGTCGCGCAGCACGCGCAGGCCGTAGGCCCGAATGCGGCCATCGGTCGAGTAGCCGTCAATCACGTCCACGTTGGCGTGGCGGGCGGCCTCGTACACCAGCGCGGGGGCCAGCACCACGCTGGGCAGGTGCGTCAGGCCGTAGCTTTTGGTGAGGCCCGGCAGGCCATCGGCCCGGCCCACGAACTCGGGGCTGAAGCCGGCCAGCAGCTTGCCCGTGGCGCGGGGCAGCAGGTAGCCGCCGCCCAGCAGCGGCAGCGCCACCAGCAGCGCCGCGCCCACCTGCCCCAGCCGCCTGGTGCTCAGCCGCTGCACGCCGCCCAGCAGGGCATCGAAGGCCAGGGCCAGGCCGGCGGCGGGCAGCGCCCCGGCCAGTATCATCGCCGGGTTGTTGAGGGCAATGCCACCGAAAATGAACTCGCCCAGCCCGCCGGCCGCCACGTAGGCCGCCAGCGTGGCCACGCCCACGTTTATTACCGTGGCCGTGCGAATGCCGGCCATGAGCACCGGCAGGGCCAGCGGCAACTCTACCCGGCGCAGCACCTGCCAGTCGGTAAGGCCCAGGCCGCGGGCGGCCTCCACCACGTTCGGGGCCACGCCCCGAATGCCCGCCAGCGTGTTGCGGATAATGGGCAACAAGGAATACAGAAACAGCGCGAAAATGGCCGGCTTCGGCCCAATGCCCAGCAGCGGAATCAGAAAGCCAAGCAGGGCGATGCTGGGCACCGTTTGGAGCACGCCGGCCACGCCCAGCACCGCCGGAGCCCAGCGCGGCCGCCGCGACAAGAACACGCCCAGCGGCACGCCCAGCAACACCCCCAGCAGCAGCGAGGCCGCCGTGAGGCCAATGTGCTGCACGGTTTGCGCGCCGAGCTTGCCGGCCTGCTCGTGCCAGAAAGTGAACAGGGCGGTTAGCGTTTCCACGCGTCCTCCTCTCGTTGCAGGGCTTCGCCAAAAGCGGCCATCAATTGAGCCACCGTGAAGGGGGCCGGCACGGGTATCGCGCCGGTGAGGGCTTCCAGGGCGTCGTGTACGGTGGTCTGGTTCCCAAATTCCGGGGTCTGACCCTGGCGTTCCAAGCGAAAAACCCGAGGTTCCGGGCTTTTTGCTTCGCGTTCCGGGTTCGCAGCCTGGCGTTCCGGGTTTTTTGCCCCGCGTTCCGGGGGGGCCTCCCCCCAAACATCGCCCAGCGTGAGGGTTCGCAGCTGCAAGCCCAGCCGCTCCTCGGCAAAAAAGCGGCGCACGAAGTCATTCGCGGGCCGAAACAACAGTTCGCGGGGCGTGCCCAGCTGCTGCACCTGCCCGGCTTCGAGCAGCATGATGCGGTCGGCCAGCTCGAAGGCTTCGATTACGTCGTGGGTGACGAGTACCACGGTTTTATTTTTCAGCTCCTCCAGCTCCCGAAACTCGCGCCGGATGCTGGTCCGCGTCAGCGGGTCGAGGGCCCCGAAGGGCTCGTCGAGCAGGATAATGGGCGGGTCGGCGGCCAGGGCGCGGGCCAGCCCCACGCGCTGCTGCTGCCCCCCGAGAGCTGATGCGGGTACTGCCCGGCGTAGCGGGCCGGCGGCAAATGCAGCCGCGTGAGCAGCGCCGTGGTGCGTGCCGCGATGGCCGCCGGGGCGTGGCCGAGCAGGCGCGGCACCACGGCAATGTTTTCGGCCACGGTGTAGTGCGGCAGCAGCCCCACCTGCTGAATAACGTAGCCGATGCCGCGCCGCAGCACCTCGGGGCGCTGGGCCAGCACGTCGTGGCCGTTGATTTCGATGCTGCCGCCGTCGGGCTCCACCAGGCGGTTGAGCATTTTGAGCAGCGTAGTTTTGCCGCTGCCGCTGGGCCCAAGCAGCACCAGGGTTTCGCCGGCCGCCACCTCAAACGACACATCCCGCACCACGGCGTGCCCGCCAAAGGTTTTGCGCAGGTGCGCGGCGCGAATGGGGGGCGGCGAAAGGTCGGGCATGAGCGAGGAGCAGAGCAAGGTAAACCGAGCGGGCGCAGTTGGGTTAAGCTGGCAGGTAATCCTGCCGCTATTTTTTTCTGCTGTGCGCCTGCTTCTACGGTCCTTCTGTTTTGTTGCCGGCCTGGCCGGCCTGCCAATTGGTCGGGCGCGGGCGCAGGATGCCCCCGCCCCCCAGCCCGTCGACCGGGCCAGGCACCACGTTTTCGTTATTTCGGATTTTCGGACCGAAGGCGGCCCCACGCTGCCCCAGGCCCGCGTGGCATACGGCACCTACGGCCACCTCAACGCCGCCCACGACAACGCCATTCTGCTGCCCTCGCACTACATGGCCGACCACCACGGCTACGAGTGGCTCATCGGCCCAGGCAAAGCCCTCGACACGACCCAGGTTTTTTTGGTGGCCACCGAGCTGTTTGGCAATGGCCACTCGTCCTCGCCCAGCAACACGCCCGAGCCCTTCCACGGCCCGCGCTTCCCGCTGATGAACATCCGCGACAACGTGGCCGCCGTGCGCGAGCTGCTGGCAAAAGACCTGAAAATAACCCACCTCCGGGCCATTATTGGCTTTTCGATGGGGGCCCAGCAGGCCTTTCAGTGGGCCGTGAGCTACCCCGCGTTTGCCGACCGCATCGTGGCCACCTCGGGCACCGCCAAAACCTACCCCCACGGCGTGGTGCGCCTCGAAGGTCAGATTGCGGCCCTCACCGCCGATGCCGCCTTCAACAACGGCGACTACACCGCGCCGCCCACCAAGGGCATCGAAGCGTTTGCCACCGTGTGGACGGGCTGGCTGTTTTCGCAGGAATGGTGGCGGCGCGAGCTCTGGAAAGCCGATTCCAAGCCCGGCACCACCTTCGAGCAGGTGCTGCACGAGTACCGCACCAACTTCATTCCGGGGGCCGATGCCAACGACCTGATTTTGCAGATGCGCACCTGGGAGCGCCACGACGTAGGGGCCACGCCCGGCTTCGGCGGCGATGTCGAAAAAGCCCTTCGCAGCATCAAAACGCCCATTCTCTACATGCCTTCGGAAACAGACCTGTACTTCCCGCTCACCGATGCGCGCTACGAGGCCGCCTTCATTCCGGGCGTAGTTTTGAAGCCGATTCCTTCCCTGTGGGGCCACACTGCCGGCGCGGCCCCCAACCCCGTCGACGCCAGGTTCCTCAACGACAACATTCGTAGCTTCCTGCTTTCGGAGCGTCGCTAGCCCCGCATTATTCCCGTCAAATCATTCAATCCATTCCTTCTCATGCTGAATAAATATCTATTGTCGCTGCTGTTCCTCGTGTTGCTGCGCCTGCCTGCCGCCGCGCAATTCTATTCAGCCACCAACCCGTTTGCCCACACCTTCAGCATTGTGGCGCGCGACCCGGCCACCGGCGAAATGGCCGTGGCCGTGCAAAGCCACTGGTTTTCGGTGGGCACCTCGGTGAGCTGGGCCGAGGCCGGCGTGGGCGCGGTGGCCACGCAGTCGTTCACTAATAAGTCTTTCGGCCTGCGCGGCCTGGCCCTGCTCAAAAGCGGAAAAACTGCCCAGCAGGCCCTGGACGAGCTATTATCCAACGACGAGGGCCGCGACGTGCGCCAGGTCGCCATCCTCGACAATCAGGGCCGCGTGGCCACCCACACCGGCCAGAAGTGCGTCGATATGGCCGGCCACCAGCAGGGCAATCAGTTTTCGGTGCAGGCCAACATGATGCTCTCGGCCAAGGTGTGGCCGGCCATGGCCGCCGCCTACGAGCAGAACGCCAAACTGCCCCTGGCCGAGCGGGTGCTGGCCACCCTGGATGCCGCCCAGGCGGCGGGCGGCGACATTCGGGGCCGGCAATCGGCCGCGCTGCTGGTAGTGCGCGGCACCGCCACCGAAGGTCCCTGGGCCGACCGCCTCGTGGACCTGCGCGTGGACGACAGCGCCGCCCCGCTCCCCGAGCTGCGCCGCCTGCTTAGCCTGCACCGGGCCTACGACCACATGAACGCCGGCGACCTGGCCGTGGAGAAAAACGACATGCCCACGGCCATCCGCGAGTACCAGGCAGCCGAAAAAATGTTTCCCCAGAACCTGGAAATGAAGTATTGGCACGCCATCACCCTCGCCAACAAGCAGCAGGTGCCCGCCGCGCTGGCACTGCTGAAACCCATTTTTAAGCAGGAGCCCAACTGGCGTACCCTCACCCAGCGCCTGCCCAAAGTGGGCCTGCTGACCGTGACGGCGGCCGAGCTGAAGCAGATTCTGGCGCTGTAGGTCCGCCGGTTGTTCCCGGTAGGTGTGCCCCCCGCCGAACTACCGGACCACTGGCCCGGCTACCAGGGCCGCGTTTCCGGGCGGCGTTCCGCTGCCGGCCAGCTCGTCGTGGCCGCGCCCGAAACTTTCTGCGGCCCCCGATGCTTTAGCCGTTCGTACTTTTGCAGTTGCACGCGGCCCCGGCCGCTCTTTAAATTAATTCATTACGACAATGGCAGTTTATCCCGAATACATGGTGGCCCCCATCCGCCAGGACCTTACCGAAGTTGGTTTCGAGCAGCTGATGACCGCCGAAGCGGTGGATTCGGCCCTGGCCTCGCACGAAGGCACCGTGCTGGTGGCCGTGAACTCGGTGTGCGGCTGCGCCGCCGCCAAAGCCCGCCCCGCCCTGAAAATGGCCCTGGCCAGCGCCGACAAGAAGCCCGGCAAACTCGTAACCGTGTTCGCCGGCATGGAAACCGAAGCCGTGGCCAAAATGCGCGAGCACCTGCTCCCCTACCCGCCTTCCTCGCCCTGCATCGCCCTGTTTAAGGACGGCGAGCTGGTGCATATGATTGAGCGCTACCACATCGAAGGCTCCGATGCCATGCGCATCGTGAACAACCTGCAAGGCGCGTTCGAGGAATATTGCTAGACCACGGATTAGCGCGGATTTTAGCGGATTTCACGGATTTTGGGGACGGCTCCTTTATTGGGGTCGTCCCTTTTTTTGTTTGATGCCCGACTAGA
>JAYULN010000640.1:0-1235 GCA_043763525.1 Hymenobacter sp. | reverse complement strand
GGGCATTTGGGCCCGGTTTATACCACAGATGCCCGGAGTTTTCTTTATTTGCACCTACATCCATTCAATCTGGCTTCGGCCGGGGCCGCCGCACCCGTTTCACGGCCCCCAGCTACCCAGTACCCAGTCCCTTGAAAAAAATCCAGCTTGAAATCCTGGGCCTTTCGTCCAGCCAGTCGCAGTCTGGCTCCTTTGCGCTGATTTTGGGCGAAAAGGGCGGCAACCGCCGCTTGCCCATCATCATCGGCATGTTCGAGGCGCAAAGCATCGCTATTCAAATCGAGAAAATCAGCCCCAACCGTCCGCTCACCCACGACTTGTTCAAGTCGTTTGCCGAGCACGTGCATGTGGTGATTCTGGAGGTGGTGATTTCCGATTTGAAAGAAGGCGTATTCTACTCGCGCATCGTGTGCTCCGACGGGGCCACCACGTTCGACATCGATGCCCGGCCTTCCGATGCCATTGCCATCGGCCTTCGTTTCGGCGTGCCCATCTTCACGGTTGAGAGCGTGCTCAGCGAAGCCGGCATCATCCTCTCCGACCTCGATGAGGCCGAAGGCGAAGCCGAGGAGGACGATGACGACGAGGACGACGACTCAGACCGCGACTCGCCCAAGGTGAGCCGCACCCAGCCCGAGCCCCGCGAGCCCAGCGGCCAGGTCTCGCTCGATGAGCTCACCAAAATGCTGGCCCAGGCCCTCGAAAAAGAAGACTACGAAAAAGCCGCCAAAATTCGCGACGAACTGAACAAGCGCAACGGGTAACGCTGCGCTTGATATTAGGAATGAATAGTGAAGAATGAGGAACTGAGCAATTGCTTCCAGTTCCTCATTCCTTTTTCTGGATTATCACCCTTTTTTCCATCCTTCATTATTCATCATGGATTTGAGTTTTCCCATTGGCCACGCGCACCTGCCCGACGGCCCGCTTTCGAGTGCCGAGCGGGCGGTGCTCATTCAGCAAATCGCCGATTTGCCGGCGCACCTCACGGCGGCGGCTCGGGCAGTGGGCGGCGAGCGGCTGCAACTCCCCTACCGCCCCGGCGGCTGGACGGGCCGCCAGGTTATCCACCACCTGGCCGACTCGCACCTGAACTGCTACACCCGCTACCGCCTGGCCCTGACGGAGGACAACCCCACCATTCGTCCCTACGACCAGGAGGCCTGGGCCGAACTGCCCGACGTAGCCGCTACGCCCATCACCGTGTCGCTGGCGCTGCTGGAGGCCCTGCACAC
>JAYULN010000639.1:0-8156 GCA_043763525.1 Hymenobacter sp. | reverse complement strand
AGCCCTTCATCAGCGGGCCATCGGCGCGGCGGCAGAAGTAGTCGTTGGCAATGCCTTCCTGGTACACCGAATAGTCGGGGTCAATCTTGATGCCGGGGTCGATGATGACAACGGTTTTGAAGCCGTCGGCGGCCAGCTCCTGCACCATGCGCTTGGGCTCGGGAAAGTGGGCCTTGCTCCAGGTGAAGCAGCGGTAGCCCTCCATGTAGTCGATGTCGAGGTAAAGGGCATCGCAGGGAATCTGGCGCGAGCGCAGGCCGGCGGCAATTTCCTTCACGTTACTCTCCGGAAAGTAGCTCCACTTGCACTGGTGGTAGCCCAGCGTCCAGAGGGGCGGCAGCTCGGGCGGGCAGGTGAGCAGGGTGTACTCCTGAGTAACCTCCAGCAGCGTCGGGCCGTAGATGAAGTAGTAGTTCAGCTCGCCGCCCTGGGCCCAGAAGCTGGTTACGTCGGCGCGCTCGGCCGCGAAGTCGAAGCTGGCCTTGAAGGTGTTATCGAAGAAGATGCCGTGCCCGATTTTCTGGTGCAGGACGTGGTAGAACGGGATGTTCTTATACAGCGGGTCGGAGCCTTTCACGTAGCCGTAGGTATCGGAGCCCCAGTTGGTGAAGCGCTTGCCGCGCAGGTTCATGTTGTCGGGCTTGTCGCCGAGGCCGTAGTAATGCACGCCGGCGGGCACCTGCTTGCTCATCTTCACGATGTCGTTGCCGGTGTCGTAGTCGTACTCCCAGTGAAAACCCTTTTCGTCGTCGCTGAGAATGGAGCCGGAGCGGTCGAGCACGCGGGTTTTCAGGCTGTCCTTCTGCACGATGCAGATAAGCCGCTCGGTGGTGATGCGGTAGTGGTCGGGCTTTTCGCGGAACTCGACCAGCGCCGGGGCCAGGCGGGTGGTGGCATCGGCCGGCACGGCGTAGGAAAAATCGGGCGAGAGCGGCCCGTCCGTCAGGTAGCGGAAGCGTAGGATTTTGTCGCTGAGCACGTGCAGCAGCAGGCGCACGCCGTTTTGGCAATTAAAAAGAAAGCGGTGGTTGTCGAGGGCTTCGGCCCGAATAACTGCGCCGGGATAATGTTCCTGGTGGCTTTGGGCCGCCAGGTCGTTTACCATGTAATTGTTTTCCTGAATCGTGGTATCCATAAAGTTATTCTAGACAAAAGGCAAAACCAGCCGCCAAAGCGGGCATAAAAAGACCGGCTGGGCCGGTTGGGCGAAGAATAAGTGCGCAAGTTACTTTTTTCCGGGCCGGCCGAAAATGTTTTTTTACCCAGATGTGGCCCGGCTGGCGTAGCATTGGGGTTGGAACGCGCCGCCGCGCTGGTGTTCCCACTGCACTGGTTATCCCCCACCCCCGCCGCCCATGAATCCGCTCGAATTTTCCGTTCTGCTCCTGGCCTGGGACGATGCCGACCCCGGCGTGGCCGTGCTCGGCGGCGCGGCCCTGCCCCCCACCCAGGAATTAGTATACCAGCTGGCCGCCCAGCAGCCCGTACTGGCCGTGTACCCCCACCTGCCGCCCGAGGCCCCGGCCACCGCCAAGGGCAGCACCCAGCTGCCCGGCCGCAAGCCCAAAAAGCCCGCCGCACCCGTTTCCAAAGCCCCCGAAGCGGCCGAACCGGGCGTGCGCCGCCTGCCCTCGCCCGCCCAATCGGACCCCACCGCCACGCCGCCGCAGACCTCGCGCATGGTGGGCCTGCACGACCTGACCGCCGCCCGCCGCGCCCAGCCCCAGACGATTCTGGGGCCGCCGGCCGCCGCGCCGCTGGCCCCGGCCGCGCCACCCACGCGCAGCCAGTGGCCCCCCGCCTCCAACCCTACCCCGCCGCAACCCTGGCAGGCCCCGGCCGCGCCTTATGCCGGGGCCAGTTCGGCGGCGGTAGTCCCGGTACCGGCCGCTACTCCCGCCTCTCAGCCGCCGCCCGCCCCTCCCACGCCCACCCCGCCGCCCCGGTTGGCGACAACCTTGCGACCCACCGTCCGTCCCCAGGCCGGCGACCTCCGCTTCGACCCCGAACTGCCCACCCAGCTCCAGCGCACTGCTTTCGACGAGCCCACGGAGGAAATTGGGGCGGCCGAAGCCCACGACTTATCGGCTCCCGAGGATGATATTGTGCCCGACGCGCCGGCTGTGGCCCCTACGGTGGCGATGGTTCCGCCCGCGCCCATCGCGCCTACGGTCCGCCTCCCGGCGCTGGAGGGGCTCAATTTTCGCATGATTCAATACGCCCGCCGGGCCGCGCAGCTGGTGCGGACCCGCTCGGATTTTAGGGTGATTTACGCGCCCAACTGGCCGGCCTGGTTGGCGGCGCTCGAAATCCGCAACAGCACGGGCCAGCCGCTGGTGCTGTACGTGGCCGGCCTGGCCGCCGACTTCGCGGCCTCCGCCGAGCGCGGCTGGCTGCACGAAGTAGAACGCATGACGCTACGCCGCGCCACCCTCATTCTGGTGCCCGATGAGCATGTGTGCCTCCGCCTAAAAGCGCAGTACCGAGCCACGATTGGCGAGGTGCGCGTGGTGGCGGCGGCCGATGAACAGGGTGTGCAACGGGTGCTGCGCGAGGTAGCGGCCGAGCAAATGGTGCCACTGACTGCCGTTTAAGCGGGTGCTCATGCCGTTACTTTGCCAGCAATAAACCATTTCTAACAATAACCAACCACCCACTATTATGCAGCCCGAACATGAATTTGAAGCCATTTTGGAAGCCGGTGATGGCGACGGCGGGGTGTTTGTGGTGCTGCCCTTTTCGGTACCCGAGGCCTATGGCACGCGCGGCCGGGTGCCGGTGCAGGCCACCTTCGACGGCTACCCTTACCAGGGCAGCGTAACGCCGCTCGGCGACGGCCACCACGCCCTGCACGTGCTCAAGCAAATCCGCAAGGCGGTGGATAAAACCATCGGCGACACCGTGCGCGTTACCCTCTCGCGCGACGTGGTAGAACGCAAGATGGAAGCCCCCGCCGACCTGGCCGCCCAGTTGGCCACCAACCCGGCCGCCGCCGCCTACTTCGCCAAGCTGGCCTACACCCACCAGCGCGAGTACGTGCGCTGGCTCGAAGGAGCCAAAAAGCCCGAAACCCGCACCCTCCGCCTCGCCGAGACGGCAGAAATGCTGGCCCAGGGACGCAAGCGCGCCTAATACCGGCACGGCGTAGAGACGCATACTTGCGTCTCGTCGTTGAACGACGGGCAACGCGCCTTCCATTCGGGACCGTTCAACGACGAGACGCAAGTGTGCGTCTCTACGGACCACCCTACGCATTCGTAAATTCATTCCCCGGCCCCGCGCCGCCACACTGCCCCACTATGAAAAACCGCTTCCTGCTGCCGCTGCTGGCGCTGCTGCTCCCTCATTTATCCGATGCCCAAACCGCCGCCATCGACCGCGTGAACCCGACCAACTGGTGGGTGGGCATGAAAAAAACCAGCGTGCAGGTGCTCATGCGTGGCCCCGGCACGGGCACGCTGGCCTACACCGTCAATTATCCCGGCGTAAAACCGGTGAAAACCAATACCGTTGAGAATCCCAACTACGCCTTTCTCGACCTCACCATTGCCCCCACCGGCAAGCCCGGCAAGGTGTAAATAATCGGCAAAAAAGGCACGCAAACCCTCACCCAGACCTGGGAAATCCGGGCCCGCGATAAGTCGCTCAAAGGCCAGGGCGTAACGGATGCCGACTTTATCTACTCGGCCATGATTGACCGCCGCGCCAACCCCTTCTTCCGCCATGGGGGCGACCTGGCCGGCGTGGCCCAGCACTTCCGCATCAACACATATATTTAATTAACAGTTCTTTATGAGCCGCTGCAACGCGGCGCTGCTGGCCGATTACCCGCGCCTGCACATCTACGGCGAGTCGTCGGTGAACAACGTGGTAGACCAAACCTACTGCACCCGCAATAAAATCGACTTTCCCTTCAAGTCGAACCAGCCCGGCGGGCTCGATTTCGTGCTCGAAGACGGCTTCTTAGCCGCGCTGAAGGAAGTGGGCACGCCGGCCATCACCGGCTGGGACGGTGGCCCCCAGCACCTGTACCAGGCCCTGGCCCAGGATGCCTTGTACGAGAATCCCAACCGGCTTGTCACCTTCCTCGACAACTTCGACCACAACCGCTTCCTGTCCGAAATCGGCGACGACCTCGACAAGTATAAAATGGCCCTGACCTGGCTGCTCACCACCCGCGGCATCCCCAGCATGTACTACGGCACCGAAATCCTGATGAAGAACTTCAGGGACCCCACCGATGCCGAGGTGCGCCGCGATTTCCCCGGCGGCTGGCCCGGCGACAAGGAGGACAAGTTCACCCCCGCCGGCCGCTTGGCCCGCGAAAACGAAGCCTTCGACTTTGTGAAAAAGCTCGCCACCTACCGCCGCGACCACCCCGCCTTGCACTCGGGCAAGCTGATGCAGTACCTGCCCGAAAACGGCCTCTACGTGTACTTCCGCTACGAAGCCAACGGCACCGTGCTGGTCGCCTCGAATACCACCGACAAGCCCGCCAGCCTGCCCACCGCCCGCTTCGCCGAGCGCATGGCCGGCTTCAGCAAAGCGCGGAATGTACTCACAGGCGAAAGCCTGAACAGCCTGGCCACGTTGCCGCTACCCGCCAAAACCGCCGTGGTACTGGAGCTACTGAAGTAGCGGCTTGGCTGGCGCACTGCCAATCAGCCGAAGCAAAATATATTGCCCAACATGACTGTTGAAACCGGCCTTTCAGTGTTCACGAAACTCACCTCTGAATCGAGTTTCGTGAACATTGAATATTGAACCAGTTTGTTGAACTCTACCTGGGTGGTAGACACCATTTGAGGTGCTGACAGGTGTCTGTGGGCGTTGGTTTACGAAAACGAGCCATTTATTCCCCGGTTACTTACTTTGCGGACATGAGACACCTCCTTAACTCACTCGTCCTACTCGGCTGGCTCGCCTTCCCGGCCGTAGCGCAGACGACACCCAACTTGCGGCTCAAACACGAGTTAGATAGCCTTTATGGAGTGGACCAGCGCTACCGGGCCATGCTGTTCAGTCCAAGGCTAAACCGCCGCCCAGATTCGCTGGCCGCCGCGCTCGGCGTTTCAAAGGAAGGACTTAACAGTGCCATCATGGGCCAGATGATACGAACCGATGCGACGAACCTGACGCGCGTACAAGCCATTTTGAAACAATATGGCTACCCAGGTAAATCGCTGGTAGGTACGCCTACCCATGAGGCCGCATGGAGTGTAATTCAGCACGCACCAGCGCTCATTCCACAGTACTTGCCGATGATGAAGACGGCTGCCGAAACAGGGGAACTGCCCTTCCGGCTGTATGCCACGATGCTGGACCGTCAGCTCGTGTTCGAAAATAAAGAGCAACTTTACGGTACGCAGGCTCAGAATTATAATAGTAAGGAGTGGTTCATCTGGCCTATTCAGAATCCAGCGCAAGTAAATCAACGTCGTAAGCAAGCTGGATTTAAAACTACGGTTGAGGAAAACGCAGCTAGGTTAGGTACTTTTTATAAAGTGTTAACCTTAGAGGATGTGGCTAAAATGCCCAAATAGCAATCTCCCTGCCGCCACCTGAACCAGCCCGCCGTACCGCGAATGTGAGTTTAGAAAAACGGTGATATATCTAAATTCACCGCCTTCCAAAGTCTCCAACCGCTACCCCCGCGCCAGTACCAGTGCCACCCGGCTCGGCAGGTACAGGCTGAGCTGGTGCTCGAATGTTTCGTATTCGTAGCCTTCGTCGGGCCGGTCGAAGCCGCCGAAGCGGCCGTTGTCCGAGGACAGCACCACGCGGTATTTGCCCTCTTCCGTTACCCAAAAGCGGTAGTCAGTCAGGCTTTTTTCGACGTGGAAACTGACTACGAACACCAGGCCGCCGCGCTCGAAAATCAGCACCTTGTTTTCCTCGTCGTGCTTCAATAGCACCGCCGGGCCGGCGGCCAGCAGGTGCCGCTCGCGGGCCAGGTGAATCATGGCCTTATCGAACTCGCCCAGCTGGTGGTATTTCAGGTCGGGGTTGTCGCTCAGGCTCCACTGGCGGCGGGCGAAGTGGTAGCTCCAGTCGTTGCCGGCGCGGGGGAAATCGACCCACTCGGGGTGGCCAAACTCGTTGCCGATGAACGTGAGGTAGCCATCGCCGCCGGTGGCCAGCGTGAGCAGCCGGATAAGCTTGTGCAGGGCCACGCCGCGAGCCGCGCCGGGGTCGGGGTCGGCGGCGTGCATGTGGGTGTAGATGCCGGCATCAATCAGCCAGTGCAGCAGGGTTTTATCGCCCACCAGGGCCTGGTCGTGACTTTCGGCGTAGGCAATGGTTTTTTCGCCGGCGCGGCGGTTGGTGAGGGCGTACCAGAGGTCGCCGAGGGGCCAGTTTTCGTCGGGCGTATGCTTCAGGAGCTTAATCCAGTAGTCCGGAATGCCCATGGCAAGGCGGAAATCGAAACCCACGCCGCCTTCCCTGATGGGCCGGCAGAGGCCGGGCAGGCCGCTCATGTCCTCGGCCACCAGGATGCTGCCTTTTTTGAACTCGTGGGCCAGCGTGGTGGCCAGCTGTAGATAGAGAATCGCGTCCTCGTCGGCGGCCGGGCCGAAATAGTTGTCGTAGCCCATGAAGGCCACGCCCTCGCCGTGGTGCTGGTAGAGCATGCTGGTCACGCCATCGAAACGGAAGCCGTCGAAGTGGTATTCTTCGAGCCAGAAGCGCAGGTTGGAGAGCAAAAACTGCTGCACCTCGGGCCGGCCGTAGTCGAAGAGCTTGCTGTCCCAGCCGGGGTGGTTGCCGCGCTCGCCCTTGTGGAAGTAGAGATTGCCCGAGCCGTCGAAATCAGCCAGGCCCTCGGCCTCGTTCTTCACGGCGTGCGAATGCACGATGTCGAGCAGCACGGCAATGCCGCGCCGGTGGGCTTCGTCGATGAGAAACTTGAGGTCTTCGGGTGTGCCGAAGCGCGAGCTGGCGGCAAACAGATTGGCCACGTGGTAGCCAAACGAGCCGTAGTACGGATGCTCCATCACGGCCATCAGCTGGATGGTGTTGTAGCCGCCGGCCTCGATGCGGGGTAGGATATTATCGGCGAATTCGCGGTAGGTGCCCACCCGCGCTTCCTCGGTGGCCATGCCCACGTGGGCCTCGTAAATGAGCGGCTCCTTGCCGGCGGCGGCGGGCTTGAATTTCTGGTCCGTCCACACAAACGGGGTTTCGGGCTGCCACACCTGGGCGGCAAAATCCTTGGTGTGTTCGTCCTGCACGGCGCGGCGCAGGGTGGCGGGCAGGCGGTCTTTGCCCCCGGTGCTGGTGATGACATGTACCTTATAGCGGCTACCGTGGGTGAGGCGGTTTTGATACTCGGCATCGGGCAAAAACACCTCCCATACACCAAAATCAAGCTTTTGCAGCAGATTGGCCTGGCGGTCCCAGCCGTTGAAATCGCCCACCAGCGCCAATGCCTCCGCCCCTGGAGCCCACTCGCGGTACACGTAGCCACCCCGTGCCTGGTCGTGGTTCAGGCCCAGCTGCTGATGCGCGGCGGCGTAGTTCAGCAGCGAGCCGTGGTGCTGCTCTATTTCGGCCAGCCGGGCCCGTAGGCGGGCTTGGCGCTGGCGCAGCGCTGGCTCGAAGGGCGCGAGCCAGGGGTCATTTCTCACGAGGGCCAATGGGGCTGGGTGGCGGGCCTTGGGGGCAGCGGAAGCGGTGGTTTTCGACTTAGCCATGATGCGGAGAAGGTTTACGCCAAAAGTAACGGACGCTACGCTTAATGAGTAATGAGTAATGGGCAATGGGCAATGGGCAATGGGCAATTTTGGTGCTCCCGATAATTGTTCATTGCTCATTGCCTACGGGCAAACGTGGCGTTAATTTGCTTCATGATGAAATACCGTCTACTCACTATTCCGCTGGCACTGCTGATGGCCTGCTCGTCCGAGCGGCCGGTCACGTCCTCCACGCGGGCTTTCGAAAGCTCGCTGGCCGCGCCCCTGCCCAAAGCGGCCGCGCCGCATCTGGCCAACTATGCCATGGTGGTTTCGGCCCACCCCGAAGCGTCTAAAATCGGCACCCTGATACTGAAACGCGGCGGCAATGCCTACGACGCGGCCGTGGCCGTGCAGTTTGCGCTGGCCGTGGTGCTGCCCGTGGCCGGCAACGTGGGCGGGGGCGGCTTCCTGCTCTACCGC
>JAYULN010000638.1:0-1242 GCA_043763525.1 Hymenobacter sp. | reverse complement strand
GTGCCCGTGAATTTATTGATGCCAATTTCCGCCGGCAGCGCCCCAGCGGCTGCTGACCCAGCCGCATAGCCCGGACTGGTTGCCGAAGTAACGACGATGGTTTATCCAACCGCTGTCATCGGCATCGTACTGGTACTTAATCGTATTATCGCCTTTCTGTAAGGCTACGGTAACGGCTTGCATACTCCATGATGCCCAGGAAGCAGTGGTGGCGAACTGGGCTTGCGTCACGTCGACCCCGTTAACATATACGCTCATGGTCCAGTTGTACTCCCGAGCAGCCGCGTAGCGGGAACTAACCGTGTACCTGCCGGCTGTTGGTACATTAACCGTGAAAGCAACGGCCGACCCTACCTGCGTAATATTTTCGGCGTAAGACACCCCATTGTTACTGCCAACATTGGACAACGTCCTTTGCACCAAGGGGTAGCCGCCTTCCGCTTCGTATTTGGTCTGCGCTTGTGCGGTGGCAGGGGCGGCGAAACATAGCAAGTAGGTAATCAAGGAACTCACGAAGAGTAATCTTACTGTCATAACGACAAAGAGTAATCGAGTTATTCTGAAGAAAAGCAACCTTAGGCAACATCTGAAGCCAATTGGTCAGCAGATTGGCTATTTAAGGCGGTAACGCGTCGCTGTGAAAAATGCAGACACGACCATAAGATGGATTTTACTTATGGGCATGCACATTTTCAACCCAAGCCATTCGGACCGAATAACATTGGACAGGTAAGCGCAGTGACTAAAAATGGGAATTGCCGTCCAGAGAACGGAAGACGCTAGCTCAGCTGCAAATGCTCGCGTGTGGCAAAGAGTAGATATGGCTCAGGTTCGAAGTTCGACCAAAGCCACCAATGCATGTCTAATCAGCCACGTGGAAAGACTGATTGAAACTTTTGCTCAATCTAATTCGACAGAAGGCAGTGAATGCTGCTGCCGTAATGGACTGGAAGAAATGGAAATTGGGAAAGGTGGGACAAATGTAAATCATGGTTTTCTTAATACCCAAATAATTAGGGCGTTTAAATTTATAGTTCGCCGCAACGGTCATTTTTATGAACACCGGCACACGGGTAGATAGCAGCTAATCAGGCTTATGGTGGCCGAATGGAACAGAATCACCACCTTTAACCGACCGATTCCCCACACCCCCGCCGCCCATGCCTCGTCGTTCAACTCTATCGGCGACGGAGCGGGAGCACCTCCTGGCGCTGCCCGAAAGCCCCGAGGAGTTCATTCGGC
>JAYULN010000637.1:0-3260 GCA_043763525.1 Hymenobacter sp. | reverse complement strand
GGATAGCCAATGCGTGGTTGGTCCCCAAGCACGCAGCGATGCTGCGCCAATTGGCCGTGCCTACCTGAGTAGGCTGGTACTGGTCGGTAGTGGTACCCAGGCCCAGCTGTCCCTCGCGGCCATAGCCCCAGCTCCAGAGGGTGCCATCGGTGCGCAGGGCCAAGCTAAATACGTTGCCAGCCTGCACACTGGCCCAGGTGGTGGCTACGCCCACCTGCACGGGCATCACCTGCACATCGCCGGCCGGAAGGGTGGTGCCGGTTCCCAACTGGCCGTAAAGGTTGCGGCCCCAGGCCCAGAGGGTGCCGTCGGTGCGCACGGCCAGCACATGGTCACTTCCCACGCTTACACTTTTCCAGTTGGTGGCTGTGCCGACCTGCGTGGGCGTGGCCTGCACGAACGTGTTGCCGTAGCCCAGCTGGCCGAAGAAATTGCGGCCCCAGGACCAGAGCGTGCCATCGGTGCGCACGCCGAGTGAGCAGTAGCCGCTAGCCCCTACCTGCCGCCAAGAAGTAGCCGTGCCCACTTGGGCTGGAGTAGATTGGTAGAGGGTGGTACTGGGCAGCCCGGCCTGGCCATAAGCGTTGGTGCCCCAGGCCCAGAGCGTCCCATCTGCGTGCACAGATAAAGTGTAGTCGGCACCCACCGCCAGGTGTTGGGCCACGACCAAATGGTCAACCAGTAGCAGCCCAAGCAGCAGCGCCCAAACCCTTGAAGTAGAAAGTGCCATAAATAACTGTTAATAAGTAAGACGGATAAGAAAATCAGACGACTTAAGCAGGTAAATATACTTTCATACTACCAAAGAAAGATGCTGACGACCTGCTTTACGCAGCAAAGAGAATGGAATGAGCCAGCCAGTGAAAGGCGCACCACGAGTAGCAATAAGTTTCCAAATGCATGAGCCGTGCGTGGAAACGGTGTTGCCAAATGTTCAGCTGCGCGATGCCCCGATGGTGCCGGAAGAAGTAGGTGTTCAGTAGGGGTGTCGGTCGTTGCCTGGTCTGCTGCCAGCCGATTAGGTGGGCTCCCGTTCTTTCGCACGGCCCCGACGCTTCTGCTCAAAGGGTCCCGGCCGCGAGAACCCCCATTTTGTTGATTAATAAACTGGTGCCCGCTTTGATGGTGGACGCGGCGGCTACCTCCGACCCGTGCCATAGTTCGAGCGTGCCCGCGCTGGTAGCATTGAAGTGTCCTTCAATGATGACCAGCATGTCTGCACTGGCCACGTCTACGCCAAGGGTGGTGCCCCAGCCGGCGGTGGACTTGGCGCGGGCCGAAAAAGCCCCCACTACCGCCCCCGCTGCCTGGGTATTGGCCTGGGCCGGCGAGGCCGTGGCGGCCGTGGCGCTGGCATCTATCCAGCGCACGTTGGCCGTGAAAAAGGTGTTCGTGCCGGAGAAATTGACCGACAGCCGGACGCCGGTTGTGACCGCGGCTGCTTGGTAGCGCACCAGGTAAGCAAAGCGGTGGACTCCGGCCGTCACGGCCTTGTCCAGCCCCGTCACCTTGGTCGGGGTCACGGTGCTGTTAGTTTGGTCGGCCAGCAACAAGCCATTAATGGTTGTCGCCGCCGCTGCGCTCACCTCGTTAATGGCCGCCACCAGGTTGGTTTTGGTCGTGGTTTGCAGGCTGCTCAACGTCCCAGTGGTGTCGGACGCAGCTTTCTGGGTCATAGCCCCGTCCACGGCCTGGCCGGTGGCAGCGTACAGCGCTACGGGCACCGCGCCGCTAACCACGCCTTGGGCATCTACGGCCAGGTTGGCCCCAATCTTCACCCCGCCCAGGGCCGTGGCAGACGCAGCGGGCAACGTGTAGGGGGTGGAGGTGGCATTGAGCGTGCCCGTGGCATCCACGGTCAGATTGGTACCGGGCTTTACGAGGCCCGCAGCCGTGGCCGTGGCTACCGGAAGCTGGGCCACCGGAATTTTGCCCGCCGTCAGGTCCGCCTTACTGCCCAGGGCCGCGGCGGCATCGTCCACCTTCTTCTCCAGCTTGCCCGCGGCCGTTTGCGCAGTGTCCCCGTCGGTGATGGCTGCCGCGGCGGTGGCCTTAGCGTACCCGGCAAATGCCGTGGCGCGAACCGTGGCGGCAATGGTATTGATAAAGCTGAGCACCTTGCCCCAGGCGCTGAGTTCCGTGTCGGCCGCCGCCAGGGTGCCGCTGGTGGCCACTAGGCCGGTCAGCGGCGTGGCCCGGACGCGGGCCGACGTGAAATATAGGTTAGCTGTGCCTTCGGGCAGCGCATCGGCGTTGGTCAGGGCGTTCTGCTTGCCGTTGAAGGCGGTGAAGCTGGCGCTGATCAGGTAGCCCGGGGTGGTGGCCGAAGCCGCCGGCATTGTGTTATTAACAACCGTTTTGCCAGGCTGCGAGGCGGTGTCGAGGCCGATATTCGCGCCCGCCACCAGGGGTGTCAACGCCGCGAGCTTGGTTTTTTCCGGGCTGGTGTAGTCGTTGCTGCTCAGCCCCAGGCCGGCCACGGCCGTCACTTTGCTGTCCAGCGCCGTGTTGAGGCTCACAATGCTGGCCGCGTTGGCCACGGTGCCGGCCGTGTTCAGGCTAATTTGCGAGGTGTGCTGGTTCTGGGTGGCCAGCAGGGCGGCGGTTCCCGTTTCGTCGGCGGCTAGCTGGCTGGCAATTTCGGCCAGGGTGTCTAGCGCGGCGGGGGCATTGGTCACCAGATTGTCAATACGGCTTTTCTCGGTGTCGATGGCAGCCCGTACGGCACTCAGCCCAGTGTTGACGGCATCGACGGTTGGAGCCAGCACCGCACTGGCCGGGGTAAGCGCGTTCTGCGTGGATTGCGCGGCAGCCCCGATGGTTATCGTTCCATCTTCTTGGACGGACAAGCCGGCACCGGCTTTGACCATGCCCAGGGTCGTTGCGGTAGCCGTTGGCAATTGAGTGGCCGGCACCCGGCCATTCGGGCCGAGGTCGGCCTTGTGGGTCGCGGCCTGTGCCGCTTCCTGTGGCAGCAAGGTCAACTCCGTGGCCAGGCTTTTGAGTACGGCGTTCACGCCAGCGGCGGTGGTTTTGCCGTCTGGTCCGTCGGTATGTACGGCGGTGTCGATTTCGGTAGTGAGCTGGCGAAGATTCTTAAGAGCCATGTTTAGAGGAAATTGCGTAGAGGATGAACCAAATACAAGTGGGGCTTCCGCGAGTGGATGCGGAGATTTGGACAGCGGGACTGTCCGGGGAAAAAGCGTTCGGGCTTCTTATCCGGCCTGAACTGGTGTCGGGCCGCAATCCAAGCCGTATAG
>JAYULN010000636.1:0-8167 GCA_043763525.1 Hymenobacter sp. | reverse complement strand
TTCGCGGTCTGTGGAGGAATACCGCGTTTGGCAAAGGTAGGAATTATGGTCAGTGAACCGGTAATGGTGGATAGCAAGTAGTGACGGGTAGCTGCTTGTTGCTTCCCCTTGTCACCTGGCCGGTTCTACTGGTAGCTGCTCACAAAATGGCTGCTTACCCCAACTACGCCCCTGCCTCTCACGGCTCACTGGTAACTGGTAACTGGTAACTGGTAACTGTTCAATGACAACTGTATTACTGCTAATTGACACCAACTGACACGTACCGGCACCAGGGGCAGCGGCGGGCGCTGGTGCGCGAGCTGCGACTGCGCGGCATTCACGACGAGCGGGTGCTGGCGGCGCTGGCGGCCGTGCCACGCCACCTGTTTTTCGCGCCCGCCTTCGAGGCCCACGCCTACCAGGACAAAGCCTTTCCCATTGGCGAGGGCCAAACCATTTCGCAGCCCTACACCGTGGCCTACCAAACCCAGCTGCTGGGCGTGCAGCCCCACCACCGGGTGCTGGAAGTGGGCACCGGCTCGGGCTACCAGTGCGCCGTGCTGCTGCACCTCACCGCGCAGCTCGATAGCATCGAGTTCAACGAAGTGCTGTTTGCCCGCACCCGGCAGCGGCTGGCGGCGCTGGGGGCCGGCGGGGCCGCGCTCCATTGCGGCGACGGCTCGGTGGGCCTGCCCGGCCGCGCGCCGTTCGATGGCATTCTGGTCACGGCCGGAGCCCCGGCCCTGCCGCCCGCCCTGCTGCGCCAGCTGCGCGTGGGCGGCCGCCTGGTGATTCCGGTGGGCGACCACCAGCGCCAGCACATGGTGCGCGTGACCCGCGAAGGCCCCGAAACCTTCGTGCGCGAAGAGTTTGAGGAGTTCCGCTTCGTGCCACTGCGCGGGGCGGAGGGCTGGCGCGGGTAAAAAATTGGGCCGATTGGCCGATTAAATCAACGCGGCCGGCCGTAACTTGCCCTTGGTTACCATTATCACCCGGCAACGGAGGCGCATGCCGCCGCGCCGGGTGCTGCTGTGACCCACCAAACTTCCCGCCGCTACTTTTCTTCCCTACTTATGCTGCAAACTTTACGCGTATCCCGGTACTGGCTACTGATTTTAGGGATGCTGGCTCTGAGTCGCACCGCCGCCGCCCAAACGCCGGAAGGCACGCTCCGCTCCTACCCCGAGCACCGCACCGGCTTCCGCTGCGCCTTCGACAGTGCGCAGCAGGCCGCTTTTGCGCGTCAGCCGGGCGCGGCTGCGGCGTACAAGGCCTTTTTACAGGAAGTGGCCCGGCAAACTCCGGCCACCCAGGCCCGCCTGCTGGCCGCGCCCGACGTGACGGTGCCCGTGGTGATGCACATCATCCACACCGGCGGCAGCAACAACATCACCGATGCCCAGGTGTCCGATGCGCTGCGGGTCATCAACGAAGATTACAGCAAGACCAACCGCGACACGGCCGATGTGATTGCGGCCTTCCAGTCGCGCTACGCCAATGTCGGCTTTCAGCTAAAGCTGGCCCGCCTCGACCCCAACGGCAACTGCACCACCGGTATTACCCGCACGTATTCGACCGATACCAATATCGGCGACGACCGGGTGAAAAACCTCATCAAGTGGGACCAGACCAAGTACCTCAACGTCTGGATTTGCACGAGTGCTAATGGGGCCGGCGGCTACGCCTACCTGCCCTGCCCAGGTGGCGGGGTCGATGGCATCGTGATTCGCAACGCGCAGTTTGGCAGCATTGGCACGTCGGGCGGCAGCAACCTGGCGGTGCGTTCCATGACCCACGAAATCGGCCACTACTTTGGCCTGCCCCACACCTGGGGCGGCAGCAACACGCCCGGCCTGCCCGGCAACTGCGGCATCGACGACGGCATTGCCGACACGCCCAACACCACCGGCCTGCAAAATGGCTGCAACCTGGCCTTCGCTCCCTGCACCGACCCGGCTACCAGCCTGCCCATCCTGGCCAACGTGCAGAACTACATGGACTACTCGACCTGCACGCGCATGTTCACGCTGGGCCAACGCGCCGTGATGCGGGCTTCGCTGCAACTGAGCTGCCGCCAACGGCTCACCAGCGCGGCCAACCTGCTGGCTACCGGCACCAATGCCGGCTACACCAGCGGAGCCTGCGCCCCGATAGTGGCGTTCCAGACCCTGACTCCGGTGGTGTGCGAAGGCGCGGCCGTGACCTTCACCGACTACTCCTACAATGCCAACCTGACCGCCGCCGGCACCACCTTCGCGTGGCAGTTTCCGGGGGGCGTGCCCGCCACTTCCTCCCAGCGCAACCCTGTGGTGACCTACCCCACCGGCGGCCTCTACGACGTGACCCTGACCGTGACAGCAGCCGGTGCCAGCGGTACCAGCACCCGCCAGGCCCTGGTGCAGGTGCTGGGCGGCACGGCCGGGCTGGTAGGGCCGGTGGCCGAGTCGTTCGAGAACGCGGCCTTTCCCACCAACTTTCCGGCTCCCGACCTGCGCAACTGGAGCACCTCGTCGACCAGCACTTCGGCGGCGGCGCGGTGGCTGCGCATGAGCAGCACGCCGGGCGGGCTGGTGGCCAGCAACGGCAGCGCCTGCGAAGTGGTGCGCAGCACGCTGCTACCGGCCGGCACCCAAACCTGGCTTACCTCGCCCAACCTCAATCTGAGCAGCTACTCGGCCACCAACCCGGCCGTGCTCACCTTCGACCGGGCTTACGCGCTGCGGCCCGTGGCGGTGACCGAAAACCTCAGCGTACAATTCAGCACCGACTGCGGCCGGAGCTGGGTCACGCAACGCGTTTTTTCGCCCATCGAGCTCAACACCCGCGATACCCTGCGCGTGTACGGCTTCACCCCGACGGTGGCTTCGGACTGGAAATCATTGCGCGTCGATATCCCCACCAGCTACCTGAGCAGTCACTTCCAGCTCCGCTTCCAAATGCTGAGCAACCTGGGCAATAACTTCTACCTCGACCGCGTGGCCGTGGGGCCGGCCTCGGCCCTGGCCGCCCAGGTCGGGCACGGGGCCGCCGCGCCGCTGCACCTGTTCCCCAACCCCCTCACGGCCGAAACGGTGGTCGAATTTGAGCTGCCCACGGCGGGCCCCGTGCAGCTGTGCCTGCGCGACCTGCTGGGCCGGCTGGTGTTGCCGGCCACGCACGCGGCCGGCCGGGCGGGCCGGCAGGCCTTGCCCCTGCTGGCCGCGGGCACGCCCCGCCCCGCGCCGGGCCTATATGTGGTTGAACTGAGCAGCGCCAATGCGCGTTGGGCCACTAAGGTGGTAATTCCCTGATTTTAACCGCTTAGCCGAGGGCAGCCGGATTTGTGTTTTTTTCAATAAATTTACCTCTCGCTAACTGGTGCTTTGTTTAACAGGCCCCAAACTGAGCCGTTGTTATTTGGCTGGAAATAATTGATTTCTGCCCCTGACCTGGCTTCTTTTTTTCGCAATTCCTTAACTCTCACACTCTGTTTTCTCATGCTGAAGAAATTTTACCCCTCGCTGCTGACCGCGGCGCTGGCCCTGGCCAGCGTTGGTGCCAGCGCCCAAACCGTGGCCAACGAGCGCGGCCGCGGCCGCGACTGGTGCGGTGCCGTAGCCGAACAGGAACGCTACTTTGCCGAACACCCCGGTGCCCGCGAAGCTCAAAAGGCTTTCTATCAGCAGATGGAAGCCCTGGCGGCGGTGCAGCAGCGCAACACGGCCGGCACCCTGGCCGCCCCCGATGTCACCATTCCCGTGGTGGTTCACGTCATTCATTCCGGCGGTTCCGACAACATCAGCGACCGGCAGATTAACAGTGCCATCGAACAGCTGAACACCGATTACCAGAAGCAGAACGCCGACACCGCCAATACCCTCCTGCTATTTCGGCCCATCGCCGCTTCGCTGGGCCTGCAGTTTCGGCTGGCCAAAAAAGACCCCAACGGCAACTGCACCACCGGCATCACCCGTCACTATGCCCCCAGCCTGGTTAATGACAACCAGAGCGGCTCGGTGCAGGCCGTTTCTATCTGGGACCGCAACCGCTACCTCAACATTTGGGTGGTGGCCAGCATTGGAACCCCCACCGCGGGTGGTGGCATTGTGTTGGGCTATTCCAACCTGCCCCAGAACTCGACGGCCACCCGCGACGGGTTTGTGGTACGCAACGACTTTTTTGGCAACCAGGGCACCAGCAACCCATCGCGCGCCCTGAGCCGCACCGGCACCCATGAAATCGGCCACTACCTGGGCCTGAGCCACCCCTGGGGCCAGACCAACAGCCCTGGCACCGGCGACTGCACCGGCACCGACTTCGTAGCCGATACCCCGCCCACCGACGGCACTTTTGCCTGTAATCTGGCTTATGCGCCCTGCGGACCCATTGCCAACGTGCAGAACTTCATGGATTACGCGGCCTGCCCCACCATGTTTACCCAAGGGCAAAAAACGCTGATGCGTAATGTGCTGAACACGGTGCGTACCGGCCTCTCTACGTCGGCCAACCTGGTAGCCACCGGCACCAACGACGGTTACGTGGCCCCCGACTGCGCCCCCATAGCCGCCTTCGCGCCGCAGCCGGGTACCCGCACCGACGTGTGCGTGAACACCTCGGTAACCCTGCGCGACTACTCGTCGAACTTCACCGCCACCGGCGGCGCGCTTTCTTACAGCTGGTCGGCCCCTGGTGCCACCTTCGTGGGTTCGGCCACCAGCCAAACCGTGACGTTGAGCTACGCAACGGCCGGTTTCTACTCGGTAACCGAAACCGTGAGCAACAGCATTGGCAGCAGCAGCGCCACCATCACCAACCTGATTCGGGTGGATGGCCCAACGGGCGGCGAAACGGCTCCGTTTGCCCAGTCGTTTGAGGATGCCAACTTCCCGAACCTGTTTGCCGCGCCCTCGCTGCGCAACTACGAAACGTCCGGCCTTATCGGCACCACGTCGAACACGTACCGCTGGCTCCGGCAGGCCGCCCTGCCCGCCGCCAATGGCGCGGCCTACCTCTACGTGCCGAACCGTCTCTACCCGGTCAGCAACGTGAGCACCCTCATCACGCCCAACATCAACCTGACCGGCGTGCCGAATACGGCCGTGCTCACCTTTGCCCGCGCCCTGGCCTTGCGCACTGCGACCAGCAACGAGCAGCTGCGCGTTTCGTTCAGCAACGACTGCGGCTTGAGCTGGTCGGCTCCCGCCGTGCTCGACGTAACGGCCCTCAGTACCAAAGGTCTCACGCCGATTGACGGCTTCACGCCCGCGTCGAGCGCCGACTGGCAGAACCTCGTGGTGCCGATTCCGGCCGCCTACCAAGGCAGCGGCTTGTTCAAAGTGCGCCTGCAAATGGTGAACGGTACCTCGCAGGGCAACAGTTTCTACTTCGATAACCTGCGCATTTCCGCGCCGCTGGCCACCAAGGCCGACGCGTTGGCCAACCGCGGCATCAGCGTGTACCCCAACCCGCTCACCAACGAAACGGCCGTGCATGTGAGCCTGACCACCGCCACGCAAGTGCAGCTGCGCCTCACCGACATGGTGGGCCGTACCGTGCTTACCCTGCCGGCCAAAACCTACGGCGCGGGCCAGCAAACGCTGCCCCTGCTGCCGGCTGGCAAGTCTCTGCGCGCCGGCATGTACGTGGTGAACATCACCCTCGACGGCGAAACCTTCAGCAGCAAGCTGACGGTGGAATAAGCGCCCCGCGCGGGCTGGTCTGGAGTTGACTCGTCGACTTGCAGCGCCACCATCTGAAGAAAGCCTCGGCCCCCGGCCGAGGCTTTTTTTCGGCCCAGGCCGGCCGGGCAGCGCTATCTTTGTGCCGGTTCCGGGCGAGTAAAACCTCCAATTGAGCTCCCCCTTTCATCTTTCAACTCCCTCCGCCGTGCGCAAGCAAAAACCCGTTGCCGACTCGTTTGTCATCATGACCGAGCTGGTGCTGCCCAACGATACCAATACCCTCAACAACCTGATGGGCGGCCGCATGATGCACCTGATGGACATTGCCGCCGCTATTTCGGCCCAGAAGCACTCCAACCGCATTGTGGTCACGGCTTCGGTCGACAACGTGTCGTTCCGCGACAGCATCCGGCTGGGCAACGTGGTGACGCTCCAGGCCCAGGTGACGCGGGCTTTCAGTTCGAGCATGGAAGTGCATATCGACGTGTGGGCCGAGGACATTCCCAGCGGCACCAAGCTGAAAACCAACGAAGCCTTCTTCACCTTCGTGGCCGTGGACCAGGCCGGGCGGCCCATTGACGTGCCCGAAGCCCTGCCCGAAACCGACGAAGAAGTACGCCTCTTCGACGGGGCCCTGCGCCGCCGCCAGCTGCG
Source organism: Hymenobacter sp. (assembly GCA_043763525.1). Lineage (GTDB taxonomy): Bacteria > Bacteroidota > Bacteroidia > Cytophagales > Hymenobacteraceae > Hymenobacter. The sequence continues at coordinate 1,871 of JAYULN010000636.1, read as the reverse complement.
CCTGGTGCTGGCCGGCCGCATGAAACCCGCCGAAGCGGAAGAGCTAAAAGCCCTGTTTGCCCTGGAATAGCGCCGGTTTCTGGCTGTTGAAGATGTTTAGAAATTCTAAACAGTTTCATTGAATCCTTTACTCCCTTTGCCATGTCCGCCGAAAAGCTGGCTTTTTTGCAGAACTTCTACACCGACGTGACGCTGTATGTGCCGGCCGAACCGGTACCGGAAGTTGCCGTTCCTGCTCCCGCACCCGTGGCGGCCAAAGCAGCCAAGCCCGTTGCGGCCAAGCCCGAGCGCCCGGTTTCGCTGCCACCCACGGGCTTCAGCCGCCCTTCCGCAGGCCTCGAACGCCTGGCTAGCAGCATTAATCACCCGGTTGCCCCCCCCGAACGACCATCGGCAGCCCCCGAACGACCATCGGCAGCCCCCGAACGACCATCGGCAGCCCCCGAACGACCATCGGCAGCCCCCGAACACTCAGCCGGAGGTCTTTTGGCAGGTTCGGAAGCCCTGGCGGGCCCGGCGGCGGCTCCGGCGGTACCCCCGGTGATGCTCACGCAGTTCACGACGCTGGGCAGCAACGCGCAGGGCGTGGTGCTGTTGTTTCGGCTGCCGCAGGAGCAGTTTATGAAGCTGCACCGCAACGTGTTTCTGAACAAGATGCTGCAAGCCCTGAACCTGGTAATGGCCGATGTGGTGCTGGTGAACGTGGAATCGGAGCTGCCGGTGGCGCTGGTGAATTTGCGCCGCGAGCTGGCCGCTACGCGCATCGTAGCCTTCGGCAAAAACCTGCTCGATGCCACGATTCGCAACACCCAGATTTACGAGCCGGTGCTGTTCCCCAGCCTGGACCTCGCCTACCTGTCCTCGGCCACCGTGGATTTGGTGGAGTACGACACCAGCCTGAAAAAGCGGCTGTGGCCCGGTTTGCAGGCCATGTTTCTGGGGTAAATCAGATGCTAGCGGCCCGGTCTGACCGGTTGAAGTAAGCGCCGCGGAAACGAGGGCTTGGTTACGATTCCGTTCAACGGCAACCGGCCTGACCGCCTAGGGCGGTCAGGCCGGGAACATCGCACGCGAGTGGGCCGGCCGCTGCATCTTTACGGCGGGTAAAATTTCATTTTTTCCGCCTCACTTTACATTGCTGCCTGATGCCATCACGCTTATTCTCCCGTCGGCAATCCGCTGCCAACGCTTTCCGCCGCTGGGGCCTGGGGCTACTGCTGACCCTCTTATTCCCGCTGGCCAGCCGCGCCCAGATAGCCGCCGAAACCGGCCCCTTGCTCACCCCGGAGCAGTTTTTGGGCTATAAGCTGGGCAGCCAGTTCACGCCGCACGCCGAAATTTTGCGCTACGTGGCCCACGTGGTGGCCCACACGCCCGGCCGCATGAAGCTGGTGCGCTACGGCAGCACCTACGAGCACCGCCCGCTGGAAGTGGTGCAAATTGCCAGCGCCGAAAACTTCGGCCGCCTCGACGACGTGCGCCACAACAACCTCAGGCTGGCGGGCCTGGAAACCGGCCCCGGCCAGCGCCAGCAGCCGACCGTGTGCTGGCTGAGCTACAACGTGCATGGCAACGAGGCCGTGAGCTCCGAAGCCGTAATGCAGGTGCTTTTCGACCTGGCCAACCCCCAGGACCAGCAGATGCAGGACTGGCTGAAAAACACCGTGGTGATAGTGGACCCCTGCGTGAACCCCGACGGCCGCGACCGCTACGGCAACTGGTACAACCGCGTGCGCAGCCAATCGCCCAACGCCGAGCCCGATTCCTGGGAACACCACGAGCCCTGGCCCGGCGGCCGCTACAACCACTATTATTTCGACCTGAACCGCGACTGGGCCTGGCAAACCCAGCAGGAAACCCGCCAGCGCATC
>JAYULN010000635.1:0-3263 GCA_043763525.1 Hymenobacter sp. | reverse complement strand
GGGGGTAAGCTGAGCATGGAGCCGGGTCGCGCTCAGCAGCACCGAATGGTAGAGCTGGGCAAAGCTGGCATCGTCTAGCGCCAGTGGGCTATCGGCCGGGGGCACCGGCGTTGGAGCAGCAGCGGAGGGCGCGCGCAATTGCAGCAGCGTGTAGTTGCTGACCAATGCCGGCTCGCTGGTTTTCACCACCATCTGGCCGCTCAGCTTGCGGGCTTCGGCCAGCAGGTTCTGGCTTAGTAAAAAGCCCAGTTGATTGGTGCGGCTGGCGTAGCTGCCGGGGGCCAGCCGCTCGGTTTTATCGAGGTAGAAGGCTACCGAATCGGTGAGGGCGGTTTGGGTGAAGAGCTGGGCCAGGTCGCCGGCCAGCGCGGCGCGGCGCGGCTGCGCTTTCAACCCGCGCCGCAGCACGTCCAGGCCCTCGAACAGGTCGCTGGGGGCATTGTAGAGGGCCGCCAGGCGCAGGGTGGCTTTCTCGTTTGGTCCGCGCTGCAAGGCGCGAAGGAGGGTATTAATTTCGTTTTGGCGCTGCTGCCGGAAGCGGTAGAGGGCGGCCCGGCCAAACTGCGCGTGCAGGTTGGAGCGGTAGAGTACGTCGCCGCTTTCGGCGTAGTAGCGCTCGGCCAGCAGGGCCAGACCGAGGTCGTCGGGCTGCGCCTCACTCTGCTGGCGGGCGAGGTCGCCGAGCAGGTTGTACTGGCCGGCCCGCACCTGGGCGGGCAGCGGGAAGCCCTCGCGCGTCTCAATACTGAGAATAGCCCCCAGCGCCAGAATGTACACGGCGTAAAACGGTAGCCGGCGCGGCTCAAACAGCACCCGGTACACCCGCAGCCGCTGCCGGATGAGCGGCATAAAATTCAGAAGTATATATAGCCAGAAGGCCGCTCCAGCCAGCAGCAGCGTCAGCCCCGTAAAGCTGCGGGCCGCCACCAACAAAGGCGTATTGGCCGTGGCAAAGGCATAGGCCAGGGACCCGGCCGCCCCCATCACCAGCAGCGGATACAGCTGCGCCACGCCACGGGCGTAGGGCACCCAGGCGGCGTAGCTGGGGGCCCGCAGGCGCAGGCCCAGCCCACTGGCCAGCAGGGCTGGCAGCAGCAGCACCAGCGGGTCGAGGTTCGCCCCCGGATACAGCTGCACCGCTCCATCGTTCCAGACATACAGCAGCAGAATGCCCAAATACAGCAGGCTGGCCGCCAAAAACGGCCCCAGCCCAAACCGGCTGCCCGGCTGCTCAGCCTGCGTATTAAACCACAGCAGCGCCCGGATATTCTCTACGCTCACCCACAGCACCAGCAGCACGAACAGCACCGCGCCGCCCGGCGTGGCGTAGGCTGCCAGTTGCAAGGCCGTTTCGTTGGCCGGCAGCTGGCTTTGGGTGAACAATAGAACGCTCAGCCCGGCCACCACCCCGCCCATGATGCCGGCCCGCCCGGCCAGCCCCAGCCGCTCGGCAACAGCGTGCAGCGCGTAGGCCCCGCCGCCCACCAGCCCTAGCATGAGGTACAGAAAGAACCGCTCGGAGGTATTGAAAACCCCCAACGACTCGGTATTGAGCGACAGCAGCAGGAAAATAACCGGCACCATGCCCACCACAAAGGGCGTGCGGGCCAGCGTGCTCACCACCGCTACCCAGCCCACCAGCACCACCGCCAACAGCGCCAGAAAAAGGCCCGCTGCCAGTGGCTGCGTGAATGGCCCCGCGACATCGTGCGTCAAACTCACCACAAAGCCGCTGGCCTGCACCGGCAGCCGCGCCGCGCCCACGGCCACGCTATCCAGCGCGAGCGGGATGGCTTGCAGGTGCGGCACCTCGCGCAAAGGCAGGGTGCTGGCCTCGCCCGTGAAGTAATAAAACACCGCCAGCCCCACGGCCAGCGCCGCCAGCACGGCCAGCAAGCTGGGCCGCCCGGCACGTTTCGGAAGCAATTGCGCGACCAACTACTCCAGCACTTTGGGCACCCGAAAGTAGTCCGAATCCTTGCGCGGCGCGTTGCGCAGGCCCTCCTGGTGGCTCACGGTATTGCGCGATTCATCGTCGCGCAATACATTGATTTCCTGCGAAAGGTGAACCAGCGGCTCTACCCCCGTCGTGTCGAGCCCTTCGAGCTGGGCCACGAAGTCGAGGATGTTGTTCAGGTCGCCGAGCATCTGCTGCTCGCGGGTTGCGTCAAATTCGAGGCGGGCCAGGTGGGCCAGGCCGCGCAGCGTGCCAAGGTCGGTGCTCACGGGAGTTGGGAATTAAAAGTTGAGAGTTAAGAGTTGGCGGGCTGCGACTGGTCCTGCGGCAGCGCGGCCCTGGGACCCCGCCAGGTGCTGAGGCCGGGTTTCACGGCACCTTCGGGCAGGAAGGTGCCGGCCAGCAGCGCCGCCACCCGCTCTTTCAGGGCCGGAATATCGGCCATGGTGAGGCCGGCGGTGGGAATGGGCGCGTGAAAAACAATTTTGAGGCGGTGGTAGCGCACGCGCAGGCTGCCCTCCACATCGGGCATAAACATGTGGTTCAGGGGCATGCCCACGGCCACCAGCGGCACCCCGGCTTCAATAGCCATCTGAAAAGCGCCGTCCAGCAAGGGCAGCAGCTCTTTGCCGGGCGCATGCGAAATGCGGCCCTCGGCAAAAATGGCGATGCTTTTACCCTCGGCCAAGCTGCGGCGGGCGGCCACCATGGCCCGGCCCCGGCTCACGGCGCTGGCTCGGTCCACGGTGATGTAGACGTTGCCAAAGAGCGGCCCCCACACCGGCACCCGCGCCAGCGAGGCCTTGCCCATCATATTCAAAAAACCCGGAATGGTCTTGAACAGCAGCATGATATCAACATACGAGCCGTGATTGGCGACGTACACGCAGGGCTGTGGGGCCGGGCCGGGGGTTTCGCGCACCACTTGCACCGGCATTCCCCACATAAAAATGGAGAGTGTCGACCAGAATCGGTTCAGGGCATGCACCACCGGGCCACCATCGGGCCGCCGGCTGAAAAACCACTGAAACGGGTAGATAAGCAAAAACGGCACAATGAACCAGAATACGGCCCAAGTGGTGTAGAGGCGATGGCCAAGGTAACGAAGCAGGTGGCGCATGGCGGCAAAGTTACAGCACGTATTGGAGTGATGAGGTGATGGGGGTAATGGGGTGACAAGATGAAATAACAATACTATTTCCAGCGCTAAGTAGTCGGACATAAGTATTCGGTAGTAAGACCCAATGTTAAATCTTGATTGACAGCACTTTGATGTCTGACTACTTAATACTGGCTACCTACTTAG
>JAYULN010000634.1:0-8176 GCA_043763525.1 Hymenobacter sp. | reverse complement strand
CCCATCACCTGCTCGTCAATCTGGGTGGCCAGCTCGCGGGTGGGCACCAGAATGAGGGTGGTGGTGTGGCCGTGCTTGGCGTGCGAAATCTTGTCGAGTAGCGGCAGCAGGTAGGCGGCGGTTTTGCCGGTGCCGGTTTGAGCGCAGGCAATCAGGTCTTTACCGTCGAGGATTTTGGGGATGGCCTGTTCCTGCACGGGGGTAGCCTGCTTGTAGTTCATGGCATCGATGCCAGCCAGCAGGTCGTCGTGGAGCTTAAATTCGTGAAACGTCAAGGTTCAGCTTATTTGGAGTGAATAATTGGGCTGACCGTGATGCTTGGGCCAGCAAACCGCTTGATTTGGAGTAAAGATACGGCGGATGCCAGATAAGCATGACGTTCTTTAACCCTTAACACTCGCCCCCTCATGCCCGCTCTCGACCGTTTTTCTGCCCAGGCCGCCGACTATGCCCGCTACCGCATCGACTACCCCGCTGACCTCTATAGCTGGCTGCTGCCCCAAGTAGCAGGCCGCGAGCGGGCCTGGGACTGCGCCACCGGCAACGGCCAGGTAGCCACCGTGCTGGCCGATTATTTCGTGCGCGTCGATGCCACCGACCTCAGCGCCAGCCAGCTGGCGCAGGCCGCGCCGCGCCCCAACATCCATTACCAAACCGTCCGTGCCGAGCACACGCCGTTCCCCGCCGGCCGCTTCGACCTGATTACGGTCGCCCAAGCGGTGCATTGGTTCGAGCCGGCCGCCTACCACGCCGAGGTATGCCGCGTGGCCCGGCCCGGCGCGGTGCTGGCCGAATGGGGCTACGGCCTGGTCGAAATCAGCCCGGAAATTGACCCTCTGATTCAGCATTTTTACCGCGAAACGATGGGGCCGTATTGGGATGTCAACCGCTGGCACATTGACGACGAGTATGCCCGCATTCCGTTCCCGTTTGCCGACGTGCGCCGGGCGCATTTCGCGGTGCGGCGGCAGTGGTCGGCCGCGTGGTTTTTGGGGTACCTGCGCACCTGGTCGAGCGTGGCGAAGTACCGGCAGGAGCGGGGTGAAGATGCCATGGCGCTGATTGCGGCGGCGGTAACGGCGCTTTGGGGTGCGGGCGAGCGCGAGGTTACGTTTCCGGTTTTTGCCCGGGCGGGCCGGGTGTAGTTATTTGCGGCATGGCTTCTTCTGCGCTTCCTTTCGCCCACCTCCGCGTTATCGAGCTGGCCTCGGTGCTGGCCGGTCCGCAGGTGGGCCAGTTTTTTGCCGAGCTGGGGGCCGAAGTCCTCAAGATTGAAAGCCCGGCCGGCGACGTTACCCGCACCTGGAAAACGGCCGTCGAACCCCACGCTCTTAGAGCCGCTGCCGACGCTTCGGTTTCAGCATATTTCTCGGCTTCCAACTGGGGCAAGCAGTCGCTGGTACTCGACCTGACCACGGCTGCCGGCCAGGCCTCGCTGCACCGCCTGGCCGCTACCGCCGACATCGTTCTGGCCAGCTACAAGCCCGGCGATGCTGAGAAGCTGCACGCCGACTACGCCACGCTTGCCCGCGAAAACCCGCGCCTGATTTACGGGCATCTCACCGGCTACGGCCCCGACAACGCCCGCGCCGGCTACGATGCCGTGTTGCAGGCCGAGGCCGGTTTCATGCACCTCAACGCGGCCGGCCCCGGCCAGCTGCCCCAGAAAATGCCCGTGGCAATGGTGGATTTGCTGGCCGCGCATCAGCTGAAAGAAGGCCTGCTCACGGCTTTGTTTCAGCGGGAAAGAACCGGGCGCGGGGCGCTGGTGCAGGTGAGTTTGCTCGATAGTGCCCTCTCGGCCCTGGCCAACCAGGCGGCTACCTACCTCGTGACGGGCCACGACCCGCAGCCGCTTGGCTCGGGCCACCCCAGCATTGTGCCCTACGGCACCGTGTACCGCGCCGCCAATGGCCGCCAGCTGGTGCTGGCCGTGGGCTCCGATGGGCAGTTCCGGCAGCTGTGCGCGGCATTGGCGCAGCCCGAATGGCCGGCCGATGCCCGCTTCGCCACCAACGCCGCCCGCGTGGCGCACCGCGCCGAATTGGAGGCGCTGCTCACGCAACGCATTGCCGCCGTGGATGGCGACGCGCTGCTGGCCGAGCTGGAGCGCCGCGCCGTGCCGGCCGGGGCCGTGCGCTCGGTGGGGGAGGCCCTGGCGCAGCCCTCGGCACAAGCCATGCGGCTGCCGGCGGTCGCTGGCAGTGGGGCGGGGCTGCGCACGGTGGCATTTCGCAGCCCGCAATGGGCGGTGGCTGCCGCGCTGAGTGCGCCCCCGGTGCTGGGGCCAACGGCGGCAAACGAAGCGCGCCACCCGCTCGCCAGCCTCGATGGAAAGAAACAACAGTAGCCGCGCTATCTTTCGTACTACCAGTACCGTACAGGCGCCTAAACCATGGCAGAGGCCGTGCAGGCGCTTCCCCGTGCTGCTTACTCCCGTGTCGCCATCGCCGGTGGCGTTATTCCCTCTCAACACATGGCTACTTCGCCCAAACCCAAAAGCACCGACCCCGAACTCTTTACCCGCGCCGATGAGGCCACCGAGCCGGCTCCCATGCAGCCCAGTGCGCCGCCTCCCACTCCGAGCAAGAAGAAGCCTGCCAAAACCAAAGCTGAAAAGGCCGTGGCCGCCGAGCCTGCGGTGCCGCCTGCCAGCCCTGACCCCGACCCCAACCACACCCACGGGCATGCAAGCGGGGCCACTGCCACCGACAACCGCCCCACCGCCGAGGCCGGCTCGCCCACCGAAGCCCCAGCCGACCGTCTCGACCAGATTTTCGACGGCCTGAAGCAGAAATCGGCCGCCAAACAGGCCATCTTCCGCAACACCCAAACCGCGTTCGACTGCCTGCGGCTGGTGTCGCAGGAACTGGTGGTGGAGCTCACCCGCAAGCTCACGCCCCTCGATTCGAGCGTGCTCATTGAGTACCGGCCCATCAACGACATGGAATTTCACATCCGCTTTTCGGGCGATTTGCTGGTGTTTGTCATGCACTCCAACATCGTTACCTTCCCCGACGATTATGGCCCCATGCCCAGCAAATACGTGGAGGAAGACTTTCGTCGTCGCTTTTTCGGGCACATCATGGCCTATAACTTCATGGCCGACAGCATCAAGTATCAGCGCCTGAACGATCCCGGCTACCTCGTCGGCCGTCTGCTCGTCAACATCGAAAACCACTATTTCCTCGAAGGTGTGCAACAACTGGAGCTGCCCGACAATGATATGTCGGACAACCCCGTGACTCCCGAGGCCATGCGCCTGTTCGTGGAAAGCGCCATGATTGCCGCCGTCAACAACGACCTGATTGCGCCGCCGCTGCCCGAAATTCAGAAAATCACCGTGAAGCAGAAGCTGGAAAACCAGCAGGTGAGCAAGGGCAGCAAGGTTGGCTTTAGCTTTTCGAGCGAGCAGAGCTACTGAGTTTTAGTACGGAGTTAGCGGGACGAGTACCCCACTTTCTCCCGCACCTTGTTCAGCACGCCCGCGCCGTATTTCTGCGCCCGGCGGGCCCCGATGGCCAGCTTGGCATCCAGCTCCGGCAGGTTGCTCATGTAGAAATCGAACCGTTCGCGCTCTGGTGCGAAACGCCGTAGAATCAGCTCGTACAGCTCTTTTTTGGCGTGGCCGTAGCCGTAGCCCCCCGCCTCGTAGTTCTGCCGCATGGCCGTCGTTTCGTCGGCCGTGGCCAGCAGCGAGTACAGCTTGAACGTGACATCCGCATCTGGATTCTTGGGAGCTTCGAGCGGCGTGCTGTCCGAAATAATGGTTTTTACGGCTTTCAGCAGCTCTTTTTCGGGGGCGAAAACGTCGATGATGTTGCCGTAGCTTTTGCTCATTTTGGCCCCGTCGGTGCCGGGAATGGTCATTAGCTCGGCATCGACGCGGGCCTGGGGTTCTACCAGCGTGTCGCCGTAGCGGGTGTTGAAGGCGTGGGCAATGTCGCGGGCAATTTCGAGGTGCTGAATTTGGTCTTTGCCCACGGGCACGATTTCGGCATCGTAGAGCAGGATGTCGGCCGCCATCAGCACCGGGTAGGTGAAGAGGCCGGCGTTCACGTCCGATAATTTGTCCGACTTGTCCTTGAACGAGTGGGCGTTGGCCAGCATCGGGAAGGGCGTGAAGCAGCTCAGGTACCAGGTCAATTCCGTCACCTGCGGCACGTCGGACTGCCGGTAGAAGAGATTTTTCTCGGTATCGAAGCCGCAGGCCAGCCAGGCGGCAGCCACGGCGTAGGTGTTGGCACGTAGCACTTCGGCATCGCGCACGGTGGTGAGCGAGTGCAAATCGGCGATGAAATACAGCGAGTCGTTGGCCGGGTCTTTCGACAGCTCGATGGCGGGCAGGATGGCTCCAAGCAGGTTGCCCAGGTGCGGGCGGCCGGTGCTTTGGATGCCGGTAAGAATACGGGACATGCGTGGACTTTAGTTGTCAGTTGTCAGTTGTCAGTTGTCCGGGTAGCAGTTTGACTAACAACGGACAACAAGCAGCTGACAACCAGATTAACGGGTTAAGCGCACACCCTGGTTATAGGCATGCACCACGGCAGCGAGTTGGGGCCGGCTGACGCTATTGGTGGCAAACTGCTGCTGGAGCACAAGGTCGGCCGGAAATAAGGCCGCCACGAAGCCCCCAGGGGCTGATTTTTGGTCGAAGCCCGGCGTGCGGCCGGGCGCGTAGGCAAAGAACGTAGTGGTGGCGGACTTGCGCAGTACCGGCAGCTTTACGTGGGCTTTAAAATTGGTACCCATCTCCACCTGATAGTGGTAAATAAATAGTTCCACCGGCCCCGATTCAAGGATTTCGAGCCATACCGGCCCGGTGGTTTCCGCGTCGGTACCGCTGCGGAAACGGAAGTCATTCACCCGCACAAACCGGTGGTTTTCGATGGTAAAGGCCTTCACCTCGGCCGGGCTGAACGTCCGCTCATGGCCGTTTTTTACGCCGGCCAGCTGGGTGGGACGGCCGCCTTCGCCCAGCACCAGCTTCAGCGATGCAGCTCCGGCCGAGCCGTTGGCCAGCTCGTAGGTGCCGGGCGCAAAGGCAAATTGGGCGTGGCCCAGCCGGGGTAGCAATACCAGCAGCAGAGCAAAACAGCAGCGAGCATTTTTCACAATGGGGTTGATAAGTGGGCCGGCCGGGCAAAACGAAGCGCCGGGTGGGCAGGTGGGAAAGCAGCCTGAAGTTAGTGAGCAGGGGCCGACGGGCTGGCAGGCGGTACTGTTAGCCCGATGCACGAGTTCGGGAAAATCGACAAATAATTACCTTGCCCGAGAGCCATTCTTCCTTCAGCGTCGGCCAGGGCTCAAAAAAGTTAGCTATGCGCTGGCGTTCCTGCTTGCCCCATTTGTGGTTATTATCGGGACCAATGGCAAAGGTCGGCGAGCCCCGGCGGCGCAGCAGCAGGGCAGTAAAATAAGTAGTCCAGTCGCCGGTGGGCTCAGCCGTGTAGTAAGCCGCCAGTTGGAGCACGCCCGTCGTATCGCCATACTCGATGAAGGCATTTTGCGCCTGATAGCTATCGAAGCCATAGGAGAAATTGAACCTGCCCTGGGGCACTAGGGTGTGGTCGTCGATAGTAAACGACTTGAGCCGAGCGGCGAGTATTTCCTGATGGCGGTCGACGTAGAGCACGGAGAGTTTTACGGGTTTTGAACGGCAACGCACCTTCGCCCACGGTGCCGTCGGTGAGAGTGTAGGTGCCCGGCCCCCGCAAAAAGGCGATGGCGTAACGGTTGGCCAGCCCATCGGTCTCAGGGCTGCCAAAAAAAGCCGTGATGATACTGGCCGCCCAGGTACTTTGGGCGGCTGCCGACATGGGCTGCGGCAAGCCCGCGAAGGGTAGGAACAGGCCAGTCAAGAAGCGAAGCCCACCGGGCCAGCAAATCTGAAAGGTCATACGCTGATGTTGGCAAGGGCTTCCTCCTGCAACTCCTCGGTTTCCTCCTTGCCCAGGTAGCGGTCAATCAGAAAGTGCGCCAGGTAAAGCACCGGCGTAAGCAAAATGGCCGCCGCAAATTTGTACCAGTAATTGGTATTGGCCACCGAAATTACCTGGTCCATCGTCCAGTTGCCGAACACGTGAAACGCCACGTACAGCACCACAAACGAGTCGACGAGCTGCGAAATCAGTGTTGAGCCCGTGGCGCGCAGCCAGATAAACCGCCCGCCCGTAGCCTTGCGAATGGCCGCAAAAATGGTGGCATCGAGCACCTGGCCCACGGCGAATGCCACGATGGAGCCGGTGATAATGCCCAGGCCCTGCCGGAAAATGCTCTGGTAGGCAAAGTCGATGTTGAACGGCCGGCCAAGGTTGTCGGTTTTGTTCACATCGAGCCAGAAATCGGCCGGTGGTAGCTTGGTGGTGAGGTAGATAATGCCAAACGCAAACAGAATAAGCACCACCGTGAGGTAGCTGATGCGCAGCACGCCTTCCTTGCCAAAGTACTCGTTGATGATGTCGGTGGTCACAAACACCACCGGCCAGATGAGCACGCCGGCCGTGAGGCTACCCGGTAGTCCCATGAGCTTGTCGGCCGAAAAAATCTTGACCCCGATGATTTCGGCCAGCAAGGCATTCACCAGAAAAATGCCGCTGAGGACGAGGTAAAGCTGCTGTTTTTTGAGGGCGAAGCGGGACATTGAATTGGACAAATCGGAAGCGGTTACAAGCTCATTACCAGCCCTTCGGTGGCCAGCTCGGCGGTGGGAAATACGGCGCGGGCCTCGTGCAGCAGCGGCTCCAGGGCCTTGTAGCGGCTGCTGAAATGGCCAAGCAAGAGTCGTTTCACCCCGGCGGCCTGGGCCATTTGGGCGGCCTGGCGGGCGGTGCTGTGGTGGGTTTGGGCGGCGCGCTCCTTGAGGTCTTCCAGAAAGGTGGCTTCGTGGTAGAGCAGGTCGGCCCCGCGAATGAGGTCGGCGAGGGCGGGCGTGTAGAGCGTGTCGGAAAAGAAGGCGTAGCGGCGCGGGGTGGGGGCGGGGCCGGCCACATCGGCATGGCGCAGGCCGGGCTGCTGCTCGTCGGGCGGCAAGTCCTGGCCCTGGGCGAGGCGGGCCAGCTGCTGGGGCGAGAGTCCGGCGGGCAGCTTGTCCTTCAGCAGGTTGGCACGGCGCGGTTTTTCGCTGAACAGGTAGCCGGCGCACGGAATACGATGGCGCATGGGCAGCGAGGCCACGGTGAGATTTTCGTCCTCGTACACCACGGCGTGGCTTTCGGTATCCACGGCCACAAACTCCATGGCAAAGCCTAGCTGCATGCTCGACACCCGGGCCTGGACCAGCAGCACCTCATCGAGGCCGGGCGGGCCGATGATGCGCAGCGGCTGGGTGCGGCCTTGCAGGTGCATGGTGCCCAGCAGCCCAAACAGTCCGAAGTAATGGTCGCCGTGCAGGTGCGAAATAAAGATGGCCCGCAGGTGATGGGGGCGCACGCGGTGCTCCAGCATCTGCCACTGAGTGCCCTCGCCGCAGTCAATCAGGTAGTTGTACGCGCCCACCGTGAGCACCTGCGCCGTGGGGTGGCGGGCTAGTACCGGCGTGGCCGAAGCCGAGCCCAGAATCTTCAGCTCAAAATCCACAGGTAGCGGTTAGCTATTAGCTTTTTTAGGTGAGAAATGGAGAGGTTGAAACGGCAGGGCGGTAAAACGGAAATTGGCTGCTAGCTGCCGCACTCCCGAAAGAAGGCTAACAGCTAACAGCCAAGTGGCGCACAAAGGCACCCGCTAACAGCTCAAAACTAAAAAACCTTATTCCTTATCCGTCAGGTCGCGCTCGATGGCGTGCAGAAATACGCGGTCGATGCCTTCCTCCACGGTGGGCAGGATGTGCAGCACCGATTCCAACTTGCTGATGGTGATGAGCTTCAGCACATGGTCCTGCAAGCCGGTGAGCACCAGCAAGCCGCCCGTGGAATTGCACAAGCGGTTGGCGATGAGGATGGAGCTGAGGCCCGACGAATCGGTGTACTTGACGTTGGTAAGGTCGAGAATCAGGTTGTTGATGCCTTCAGCGTTCAGCTTCACGAACTCCGATTTGAGGTCGGGCGCAACGGTGGTGTCGAGCTTTTTTTCCTCAATGGTGATGATGGTGTAGCTTTCTTTTTTATCAATCGTGTACTTCATACAGCGTAGGGCAAGGAGACTAAGAGAACGACGAAGGTAAAGAGAAAAACCAAAA
>JAYULN010000633.1:0-1246 GCA_043763525.1 Hymenobacter sp. | reverse complement strand
GCATTGTGGTACACAATTTTGCCGCTGAACCACGGCCCATCGGCCGCCATCGTGAAGGAGCACAGCAGCACGGAGGCCGCCACAAAAAGCTTTTTCATTTTAAATCAGAGTAGAAAGTAGTGGGATAAAAGGTTGTTGACTATTCGGTGATGTCGCTCAAATCCAAGTCCGGCAGGGCAGCGCCGGTGGCCTGATGCTGGGCTACCCGTTGCGTGAGGCCCACAAATTCGGCCACCCCCAACTGCTCGGCCCGCTTGTCAAAAATAGCATCTGTAGTAGTTTCGGCGGGCATTCCGAACGGCTTCAGGGCGTTGCGCAGCGTTTTGCGGCGCGTCTGGAACGCCTGCTTCACCACTCGGAAAAACAGCTTCTCGTCGCAGTCCAGCTGCAACGTGTTGTTTCGCGTGAGGCGCACCACGGCCGATTCCACCTTGGGCGGCGGCACAAACACGTGCGGCGGCACCGTAAACAGGTACTCTATCTTATAATAAGCCTGCAGCAGCACACTCAAGATGCCGTAGGTTTTCGAGCCGGGCGGCTCGGCCAGGCGCTGGGCTACTTCTTTTTGAATCATGCCCACCACCTCACGCACCTGCTGCCGGTTATTGAGCACGGCGAAGAAAATCTGGCTGCTGATGTTATAAGGAAAGTTGCCGATGATGGCCAGCGGCTGGTCCGGAAACATGGTGGCCAGGCTCTGCTTCAGAAAATCGGTGGCGTAGATGCGCTCGGCCAGCGCCGGGTAATGCACTTTCAGGTAGGCCACCGACTCGGTATCAATCTCCACCACGCTGGTCTGGTAGGCAGGGTTTTGCAGCAGGTACTGCGTGAGCACGCCCATGCCGGGGCCGATTTCGAGCACTTCCCGCACGCCATCGGGCAGCTGCAGCGCGCCTACAATGTTGCGGGCAATATTGGGGTCGGCCAGAAAGTGCTGGCCCAGGTGTTTTTTGGGACGGACGGTGTTCACGGGAGTGGAGAAGTAAAAAGTAAACAGAACGTCATGCTGAGCGGAGCGCAGCGCAGCCGAAGCATCTCTACCGCTTCGTTGCAACGATTGGATTACTACTGCGGTAGAACTGCTTCGGCAAGCTCAGCATGACGTTCTTAAGGAGAGCGTCATCCAACCTCGCCACTGTAACAGTACCTTGCGGCCTCAAATCTACGGCCTTCATCCCCGCTTATGTCCTTAGTTCTCGCCCACACGGCCGCCGCGCCGGCCCAGTCTACGCAGGTTTTCATCCTG
>JAYULN010000632.1:0-1249 GCA_043763525.1 Hymenobacter sp. | reverse complement strand
CCTGGCACGGGCTCGCCTGGCACGGGCTCGCCTGGCACGGGCTCGCCTGGCACGGGCTCGCCTGGCACGGGCTCGCCTGGCACGGGCTCGCCTTCGTGGTCATCTTTTTGCGAAAAATTAACCAAAAACCGACTTTCTAAACAACTTCTCCATTGTATTTAACTGTATACCCTTTCATTATTCTTTCGAGCATGCCTGGGGGTTTTAAATCCCATGCCATAGCTACTTCTATTCCATCATCGCCACCATCACCTACATAAACTTTTGATTGAAATCCAAGCGCATTCAAAAGAAGGCAATTAGGACCGACACCAATTCCTAATTCATCCTTCAAGAGCGCTACCTTATCCTCTTCGGTAATTTCTTCAGTCTTTGTAAAAGCCGCAGGGATTTTTACAGCCTCCAAGGGCTTTTCGAACGTGTAACACGATATTATCATTTCCCGGTCCTGTTTTTTCTCGACGTCCTCGTCTTTTGGTACTAGGTAACCTTTTGCCTGGTCTAATGTGGTTGCGAGGTAGCGGCCTCCCCAATCTTTTGTTTCCCCACTATTTGTGCGTTTCTCATCCGCGTCTTTTTCAGACGCTCTGTAGAATTTCTTGTCAGGACCACCTATTGTTGTTCTCTCCATGTTCTCTTTTAAAAAAAGTTTCCACTTTTGAAGTACCACCTCCTCCTTAGACATGAACCGTTTCGTATTCCGAGCCGTAGATTTCGCTACGAGGTCCGGTCTATTATTCTGGAGCGAGCGGCCTGCTATTGACCTTGTACTATCCGATTTTCTTTGGAGAGGATGATGCATTGTCCGAATTTTAACTGTTTAAAATCTAATACGTTGTTACATTAGGCTACAACATAACAACTTCTGCTGCTAAATCTAGTACCTTAAAATGTATGTATCATAATTATCAAAAAATAATTTTTCGTCAGAAAAGCGGCGGTCCATGCATTACGTCCGAAAAGGAGAGCATCAAAAAGTGTGGGGCAATAGGGTTAAGTGGTATCGGTAGACGTTCCGTTACCAGTGGTCAGTAGCTTGGTGACAGCGACTGCCCCACACTTTTTGATGCTCTCCCGCCCCGCTGGGGCTACGTGCTATTAGCCGCAACTTGGGTAGCAACGGGCAACCAGAAGCACAAAAGGCATCGATGTGACAGCAATTACAAACTGCTGTTACGCAGTGGGGTGTAGCGCGAACGGTGTCGTTCGCGTCCCCGCGCCAGCAAAGCCCCCCGAACGGCACAGGGAC
>JAYULN010000631.1:0-1250 GCA_043763525.1 Hymenobacter sp. | reverse complement strand
GAATAACAAAGGTAATATTAGTAACACTGGTACGATAAATAACATTGATAACATTATGCTGCTTATTTTTGGGTTATGAGCAAAATACTCGCGTTTACAAACCAAAAAGGGGGAGTCGGCAAAACCACTTCCACGGCGAACGTTGGGGCGGGCCTCGCCCGCGCCGGCCAGCGCGTGCTGCTGGTGGATTTAGACCCCCAAACTAATCTGAGCAAAGGCCTGGGGCTGGTCGATGCCGAGCAGAACGTGTACGGGGCCTTGCTGGGCGAATACAAACTCAAAGCCTACCCATTGCGTGATAATCTGGCCCTGGTGGCGGGTTCGCCGGCTCTTTCGGGGTTCGAGAAAGTGAAAGGCGATGAATTGGACCGCGAGTTTTTACTCAAGGAGTTGCTCGAACCCGTGCGCGAGCGCTGCGACTATATTCTGTTGGACTGCCCGCCGGCCTTAGGCTTGGTTACGCTCAATGCTTATGCATGCGCACAATCCCTCTACATTCCGCTGGAAGCCCAGATGTACGCCGCCGATGGTTTGGAAAAAGTGTTGGAATTGGTAAGCCGGGTGCAGCGACGGCTAAATCCGGGGTTGGCAGTGGGAGGGGTTTTCTTCACCCGCCACGACAAGCGCAAGGTGCTGCGACGGGAAACAGCCGAGCAGTTGCGGACGCAACATCCGGGCCTGGTGCTTGAGGCCGTCATCCGGGAGAGCATTGCGTTGGGCGAAGCGCCGCATTTGGGCAAGGACATCTTCGCTTACGCCCCGCAAAGTGCCGGGGCGGTCGATTATCAGGCGCTGGTAGCCGAAATTCTCACCCGCTAATCCGTTCAATTTACATGGCTAAGACGTTCAAAAACCTACCCCGCCCCGGCGAAACTGCCACACCCAAGCCCACATCGGAACGCGACTTTTTTGACCTCACCGATGACCGTAGTTCGGTGAAAAAGCCCGCTGAACAGTCGGTAACGGCACATAACACCGGTAACACTAATAATATTGCTAATGAAGCGAGCGGAACTTCTACGCTGGCACCCGTGGTCACGACTAACGGTTCCGCACAGGATGGCGTGCGTCAAACATTTGTGTTGAGCCGGGGCCATCTGGAGCAGCTGCGTGATTACGTCCACGCCCGCCGAGCCCAGGGCGATTATAACTACTCGCAAAAACAAGCCCTGCAAGAAGCGTTAGACCTACTGTTTGCCAGTGCGGCCCCCGCCGCGCCTCGTCCCGCCTATGCCCGCGAGCAGGAGGCG
>JAYULN010000630.1:0-1252 GCA_043763525.1 Hymenobacter sp. | reverse complement strand
TGGTCTTTTAAGTATGTCCTTCTTAACCACTCTTCGCTTAGCCCCGCACCGCTCTACCGCCCACCTGGCCGGGGAGCTGCGGGCGGCACTGGGCTCGGCAAAAGTAGTGTACCTGCGGGGCCTGGCCGACCGGCTGCCCGCCGCCGAATGGCCGGCCTTTTACGAAGCCCTGACCGAGGCCACCGGCCACTGCCTGCAACTCGACGAGGACTTTGCCCAGGGCAGCGCCCGCACCGGCCACAAATGGATTGAGGTGCGCTACGATGCCGACATTCCCGACGACGCAGCCTACCGCTTCAGCAAAAACGCCCAGCCGCTGCACACCGACGAATCGTACCTGAGCGAGCCCGCCGAGGTGATGTTTATGCACTGCCTGGTGCAGGCCCCGGCCGGCGGCGAAACCACGTTTGTGGATGCCGATGTACTCTGGCAAACCCTGCAAGCCTTTGCCCCCGACCTGGCGGCCCGCCTGCTCGACCGCCCCGTGCGCTTTGCCAAAGCCGGCGATTTCCGCCACCTGCCCATCATCGCCCACACACCCGCCGGCCTGCGCCTGAATTGGAACTACCACTGCGTAGACCCCGCCGAAACCCTCGAAAACCACGCGCTGGCCCAGGAGTTTCGGCTATTTCTGCTCGACCACGTTAACGACACCCCCGCCGAAACGGCCATTCAGCTGGCCCCCGGCGAGGCCGTGGCCTGGTGGGACGACCAGGTGCTGCACGGCCGCCGCGCCTTCCGGGCCGAGGCCACCAACGACCGGTTTCTCCTCAAAAGCGGCTTCCGGCTGACGGCTGATGTATGAGGCCACCAAACGACTGTTCGACCTGACGGCCGCTGCCGTGGGCCTGGTGCTGCTGGCCCCGCTGCTGGCCGTGGTGGCGGGGGCGGCGTGGCTGGGGCAGCTGCGACCAGTGCTGTTTCGGCAGCAGCGCACGGGCTACCGCGAGCAGCCGTTTTTCGTGCTGAAGTTCCGGACCATGACCCAGGGCCGCGATGCCACCGGCCAGCTCCTGCCCGACGAGCAGCGCCTCGCCGGCCTGGGCCGCCTGCTGCGCCGCCTCAGCCTCGATGAGCTGCCGCAGCTCTGGAACGTGCTGCGCGGCGAGTTGAGTTTGGTCGGTCCCCGGCCGTTTCTGCACGAGTACCTGCCGCTGTATTCCGAAACCCAGAAGCTGCGGTTTGGGGTGCGGCCGGGCATTACGGGCTGGGCGCAGGTGCATGGCCGCAACGCCCGCAGCTGGGAAGAAAA
>JAYULN010000629.1:0-3278 GCA_043763525.1 Hymenobacter sp. | reverse complement strand
GCCGTATCGTGCCCCTTCTGCATGACGATGATGAGCGACGGCGTGAAAAACAAGGAGCAGGAAAGCAACGTGCAGGTGTTCGACCTGGCCGAGCTGGTGGCCTCGGCCGAAGGCATCAACGCGTAGCGTCTTCTTTCTGAAGAAACTAGCACGTCATGCGGAGCTTGCCGGAGCATCTCTACTGCGATACTAATTTTATTAGTGTTGCGGCAGAGATGCTTCGGCAAGCTCCGCATGACGTGCTTTGTTGTTGCAATAACGCCATCGAAGCTGCGTTTTTTGATTAACCTCTAAGCCTCCATTGCCAACTACTAATTCTGCTCCCGTGTACGTTGAATTTAACCAGCTTCCCGCCCAGGCCCGTGTGTGGATTTACCAGGCCAGCCGCCCCCTTACCGAGGCCGAGCTTGCCGCAGTGAAGCCTGCCCTGAACCAATTTTCGATAGCCTGGACCAGCCACGGCCGCAACCTGCACGCGGCGGCCGAATTCCGGCACCAGCAGTTTTTGGTGATTGGGCTTGATGAGGGCGTGGCCGGGGCCAGCGGCTGCTCCATCGATGCGTCGGTGCGCTTTGTGGCGCAGCTGGAGGAACAGTTGGGCATGGAGTTGCTGGAGAAATCGCGGCTGGCCTTTTTGCAGGACGGGGCCGTGCGCCTGCTCACGCGCGGCGAGCTAAAGGCGGCCGTGGCGGCGGGCACCATCGGCCCCGACACGCTTTATTTCGACAATACCTTAGCCACTAAGGACGAATTGGATACCCAATGGCCCCGGCCGGCCGGCCAAACCTGGCTGGCTCGCTACTTTGGGCAGGAAGAAAAAAACCGGCAACCTGCATAAATACTGCTTCAACGTAGTATTATTGCTAACCCAAAAATGCCTAATTCGGAAATATTTCCCGACTGCCTTTCCCTCTCCACCCCACCACCACCCCACCTATGAGGAAACTATTATTCGCCTGTGCCGCGGCTGGCTCGGCAGCAATGCTGAGCAGTTGTGCCACTACGGGCGGCATTAGCAAGGGCGACAAGCAGTTTGCCCGTGGCCAATACGAGCTGGCCATTCCGTTGTATCAGGCGGACATTGCGAAGGGCAAAAACGCTCCCGTTGCAAACTTTCGGCTGGGCGAAGCCTACCGGCTTTCCAACCGCGTAGAACTGTCTGAGCCGTTTTATAAGGCCGCGCTCGAGGGGAAAGTGAAGAATGCCGACGCTGGTTTCCGCTACGCCGAAGCGCTGCGGGCCAACGGCAAGTACGACGAAGCCGCCGCGCAGTTTGCCACCTACGCCAGCAGCGGCGGCAACCGCAACCTGGCCGCCCGCGCCGAAACGGAGGGCAAAAACGCCTTGGCCAGCAAGGAAATAGCCGCTATCAAAAACAAGTATGAGGTGATGCCGGTGGATGCCCTGAACTCGGCTGCGTCCGACTTTGGCGGCACCATGATGGCCGGCACCGGCGAGATGATATTTACGTCGGGCCGCGACGGCAAGAAGTTCCTTGGCAATGGCGAGAACTTCAACGACCTCTACGCCATCAAGTTCGACAACGCGGCTACGATGAGCGGCGGCACCGTCCGCAAGCTCGAAGGCCCCTTCAACTCCGAAAACAAACACGAAGCCAGTGCTACCTACACGCCCGATGGCAAGACGATGGTGTTTGCCCGCTCGAACGACGGCAAGAAAAACAGTTACCGAGGCCCCAGCGGCGACAAGATAACCCTACAGAGCGTTGACCTCTGGATTTCTTACAACAAAGCGGGGGTGTGGAGCGAGCCCGTACTGGCCAACATCAACGACAAAGCGGCCGATGATTTTTCGCCGGCCTTTGCCCCCGATGGCGCTACGTTGTACTTCGCCTCATCCCGCAAGGGTGGGCAGGGCGGCAACGACCTGTACAAGGCCTCGCTGGGGCCTAATGGCCGCTTTTCGCCCGCTGAAAACCTGGGCGAAACCGTGAACACGGCCGGCAATGAGAACTTCCCCGGCGTGGCCCCCGATGGCACGCTGTACTTCGCTTCCGACGGACGGCCCGGCGTGGGTAAGCTCGATATATTTATGCTGAAGGGTGGCAAAGCTCTGAACCTGGGCGCGGATGTGAACAGCATTGCCGACGACTTCGCGCCGGTACCGATGGCTAATAACACCAGCCTGTTCAGCTCGAATCGCGCCGGTGGCAAGGGTTCCGACGATGAGTACATGTTCAAGAAGAAGGAGCCGAAGCGGGTGACCTTCTACGCCGATGGCACGGTGCTGGAGCGCGACAACAAGGCCAACACGACCCTGCCGGTGGCGGGGGCCCAGGTGGCCATCGTGGACGTGAAGGGCCAGCGCCAAACGGCGGTGAGCGGCCCCGACGGCAAGTTCAGCATCAAGTTGGATTCAGTATCAACCTACACCCTGATGGCCGAGCGCGCCGGCGACTTTGCCGCCCGCGCGGGCCTGAGCACCGTGGGCCGCAAGCCCAGCCAGGACCAGCTGGCCCGGCCGATGAACGACGTGAAGCTGCCGGTAACCCTGACGCTGAACAAAATCATCAAGAACAAGGCCATCGAAGTAAAAGACATTCTCTACGACTACAACAAGTTCGAAATTCGCCCGGATGCCGCCGTGCGCCTCGACACGCTGGTGCAAACGCTGGTCGACAACCCCAAAATATCCATCGAGCTGAACTCGCACACCGACCAGCGCGGCAAGGATGCCTACAACATGAAGCTGTCGCAACAGCGCGCCCAGGCCGCCGTCGACTACATCGTGAGCAAAGGCATTGCCAAGACCCGCATCACGGCCAAGGGCTACGGTGAAACCCGCCCCATTGTGTTGAAGCCTGCTACGGAAGAGGAATACCAGCGCAACCGTCGCACCGAGTTTAAGGTCACTAGAATTGATGATTAGCCCCCGTAGCGCTGCTTTATTTTGACTTAAAAGCCCCCACAGCACCCGCTGCGGGGGCTTTTTGTTGAATAAAAGTTGGTCGTCCGCAACAACTACCGAACGTGGCACAGCTTTTGAAAATGGGCCATGGAAGCCGGATTTCATCGGCTTTTTCTTCCCCCCGAGCGCCATGAAAAAGGCTCTACTCCTGGTTTTGGCCGGCCTGCTGGCGGCTGCCGCCCCCGCGCTGGCGCACCCACCCGCCCCGGCCAATGTCAACTTTTCGTCGGAGCGCGGCGTGCCTTTTGGGCTGGTGCTCGATGGCCGTCCCCTCACGCGGGGCGTGGCCCGGCAGGTGCATGTCGACCGACTGGTGCCCGGCCAGCACTGGGCCGATTTTACGGTGCCTA
>JAYULN010000628.1:0-1252 GCA_043763525.1 Hymenobacter sp. | reverse complement strand
AGATTGTAATTATGAATTATAAGTTATGAATTATGAGTTAGCGAAATCGACTCAACTAATTCATAACTCATAATTTATAACTCATAATTCTAACTATGAATATTCTCGACAAATACATCATTAAGAAGTTTCTGGCCGCGTTTTTCTTCTCGGTCGTCATTCTCGTGTCCGTTATTTGCGTGATTGATTTTACGGAGAAAAACGACGATTTTATTCAGCATAAGTTGTCGATGTCGAAGATTATTTTCGGCTATTACATTTATCTGTTTCCGTATTTCGCCAACCTGCTCTCGCCGATTACCATTTTTATTGCCGTGGTTTTTGTGACGGCGCAGCTGGCGGCGCGCACGGAGATTGTGGCCATTCTGGCCAGTGGGGTAAGTTTTCGGCGGTTGATGCTGCCGTATGCCATGGGCGGCGGCGTGGTGGGCCTGCTGATATTTGGGTTGATTGGCTGGGTGCTGCCGGTGGGCAATAAGTCGCGGGTGACGTTTGAGCGGGCGTACATCAAATTGCCCTACCGGTTTCAGGGGCGCAACGTGCATATCAAAATCGGGCCGCGCAGCTACATATATATGGAGAGCTACGATAGCGGCAATAACATCGGCTTTCATTTCGCACTCGAAACCATCGACGGCACGGTGCTGCGCCGCCGGCTCACGGCCGATGCCATCAGCTGGGATTCGACCAAGCACGTGTGGCATTTGTCGCCGCAGCTGATACGCACCTTTCGGGGGCCGCAGGACGAGACGCTGAAAACCGTAGCCGCTCGCGATACCACCCTAAACCTGTTTCCGAAGGACTTTGCCAGCACCTACCGCCTGGCCGAAACCCTGACCCTGCCCGAGCTCAACGCCTACATCAAGACCAAAACAGAGCGCGGGGCCGACGACACGCAGCTGTACCTGAGCGAGAAATACGAGCGGTACTCCTACCCGTTCGCCATCGTCATCCTCACCCTGATTGGGGTCATTCTCAGCGCCCGGAAGTCGCGGGCCGGCGTGGGCGGGCAAATTGCGCTGGGGTTTGTGCTGGCCTTCGTGTTCATCATTTTTGTGATGCTGAGCCGCAACCTGGCGCAGGTGGGCAGCCTGCCGCCCATGGTGGCCGCCTGGATTCCGAGCGGCGTGTTCACGGTAATCGGGCTGGCGCTGTACCGCTTCGTGCCGAAGTAGGCTGTATTGAAGCCATAACGAGCGGTCATGCTGAGCTTGCCGAAGCATCTCTACCGCAATACTAAATTAATTGCTTG
>JAYULN010000627.1:0-1253 GCA_043763525.1 Hymenobacter sp. | reverse complement strand
CCCACGCGGGTCGAGCCCAGGGTGGCGCAGTCGATGGTGGCGTTGGCCCCGATGCTCACGTAGTCTTCGAGCACCACGTTGCCGATTTGCGGAATGGCTTTGTAGCTGCCATCGGGCTGCGGGGCGAAGCCGAAGCCATCGGTTCCCACTACCGCGCCAGCTTTAACGACGCAAAACTGCCCAATCACGGTATCGGAGTAGATTTTGGCCCCGGCGTGGATGATGCTGCCCGCCCCAATCGTAACCCGGTCGCCGATGTAGGCGTGGGGGAACACCAGCACGTTTTCGCCCAGCTTGCACTGCTCGCCAATGTAAGAAAAGGCCCCTCGGTAGTGCTCAGCCCCGATTTCCGAAGTTTCTCCAATAAAGGAAGGTTGCTCCACGCCGCGCTTGCCAGTGCGGGTAGCCTGGGCATAAAATTCGAGCAGTTGGCTGAAAGCGGTGTAAGGGTTTTCGACCCGAATCAGGGCGGGTTTGATGGCTTCGCGTAGCTCCAGGGTCTGGCTCACGATGACGGCCGAAGCATTGGTTTCGTAGAGAAACGGCTCGTATTTGGCGTTGGAGAGGAAGGTGAGCGAGCCGGCCTGGGCCTCTTCAATTTTGGCCAGGCTCGAAATGGGCTGGGCCGCGTTGCCCTCCACGGTGCCACCGAGCACCTCGGCAATTTGCTGAACGGTAAATTCCATAGGGCGCAAAAGTAGTTGTGGGAACGTCATGCAGAGCGCAGCGAAGCATCTTTACCGCTCCGTTGAACGGTCATGCTTCGCTGCGCTCTGCATGACGTTTGTTTCCGCATGACGTTCCCACAACTAAACTATTTCCTTCGGGTAGCAGATATAGAATTTCTCAACCCGTTGGCTCAGGGCGCGAATGTTGGGCAGGTCCGAGGCATCCATCACGTTCACCACGTCGCCTTTTTTGGTCAGGATTTCAATCGGCTCCTGGCTTTCGGCGTTGTAGGCGCTGTTGCTCAGGCGGCCCGATATCAGCAGCAACTCGGCTTCGGCGGGGGGCAGGCTGAATTTCTCCTCGATTAATTCGCGGATGCCCAGGCTGAATTCCTCCTCGAACGGCTCGGGGGCCAGCACAATTTTCAGCAGGTTGCGGTGCAGAATGCTGCTGGCCAGGTAGCTGAGGACCTTATCGGGGTGGCTGGCCCAGGCTTTTACCGCCGACCAGATGTCGTAATCATCCAGCTCGACGAAGTGGCTGAGGATTTTCTCATCCTTTTCGAATTCGGCCAGGCTCACGGC
>JAYULN010000626.1:0-3283 GCA_043763525.1 Hymenobacter sp. | reverse complement strand
CGGTTCAGTGGGTTCTGCTCCTCGGTTTTGAACGTGCCCTTCATGAAGAAGGAAATCAGCACCGGGGCCAGCGTAACGGCCAGAATGGCGTCAATAATCAGGATGAAGCTCTTGGTGTAGGCCAGCGGGTGGAAGAGCTTGCCCTCCTGCCCGGTGAGCAGAAACACCGGGAAAAAGGAGGCGACGATGATGATAGTCGAGAAGAAAATACCCCGCGACACCTGCTTGCTGGAGGACTCGATGATGGCGAGCCGCTTTTGGTTATCCATGAGTATCGGGGGTTGAGGTGGGATGGAAACTGGTGGCCGGCACTGCGGCAGCAGCCGGCGATGGGCCGGCACCGGGCGGGCCGCCAGCTTCCTCAGCGGCCTGGTGCAGGGCCAGGTTGCGGTAGGCGTTTTCGGTCATCACGATGCCGTTGTCGACGATGACGCCGATGGCCAGGGCGATGCCGGTGAGCGACATGATGTTGGAGGAGATGCCAAAGGCATTGAGCAGAATGAAGCTCGTGGCAATTGTAATTGGAATCTGTACCAGGATGCTTAAGGCACTGCGCCAGTGGAAAAGAAAGAGCAGCACGACCAGCGACACCACGGCCATTTCTTCCAGCAGCGTGTGCTGGATGGAGCCCACGGCCTCCTCAATCAGCCCGCTGCGGTCGTACACGAGGTTGAACGACACGCCCTTGGGCAGACCCTTGGCTACTTCGAGCATCTTGGCTTTCACCCGCCGAATCATGGCATCGGCGTTTTCGCCGTAGCGCATCACCACGATGCCGCCCACGGCCTCGCCTTCGCCGTTCAGGTCCATGATGCCGAGGCGGCTCTCGCCCGTCATCTGCACCGTGGCCACGTCCTTGAGGCGCAGCGGCACCCCGCCGGGGCGGGTGAGCACCGGCACGTTTTCCAGGGTGGCTAGGTCCTGGATGTAGCCCGACGTTTTGATGATGTAGCCCACGCCCGACTGCTCGAACTTGCGCCCGCCGGCCTCGTTGTTGTTGCTGCGCACGGCAGCCAGCACCTGCGGCAGCGTGACTTTGTAAAAGGTCAGCTTAGTGGGGTCCACCGTCACCTGGTACTGCTTCTGGAAGCCACCGAAGCTGGCCACCTCGCTCACGCCGGGCACGTTTTGCAGGCCAAACTTCACGTACCAGTCCTGCAAGGCGCGCTGCTCGCCCAAGTCCAGACCGGGGGCTTTGAGCGTGTACCAGAGCACATGGCCCACGCCGGTCCCGTCGGGGCCGAGGGTGGGCGTGATGCCGGCCGGCAGCAGCCGCTGGGCGTAGTTGAGGCGTTCGAGCACCCGCTCGCGGGCCCAATAAATGTCGGCGTCGTCCTCAAAAATGAGGAACACGAAGCTCATGCCGAACATGGACGCGCCGCGCACGGACTTTACTTTGGGCAGGCCCTGCATGTTGGTCACCAACGGATAGGTCACCTGGTCCTCCATGATTTGGGGACTGCGGCCCATCCACTCGGTAAACACAATAACCTGATTTTCGGACAGGTCGGGAATGGCGTCAATTTTACTCTCGCGCACCGAGTACGCGCCCCACGCGAAGAGGCCGGCGGCGAGCAGCAGCACGAGGTACCGGTTCCGCAGGGACAGGGAAATGAGTCGCTCAATCATGAGACTAGCAGGTAAGAAGGTAGGCGCGTCAGCAACCGGAAACCCTGGCTAGGAGGGACATCGGCGGGCATCATTGCCCGGACGCGGGCACGGCCAGCCGGAAACCAGCGAACGCACCAAAGCCCCACGGCCGGCTGGCCTGGGGAACGAGGAAGAAACCCGGAAGCTAAATCAGGAACGCATGGCCGCGCACGTAAGCGGGGCACTCGGGCGGCGGGGCCGCGTGGGCCACCAGGCCCGTAGCCGGTTCATCGGTGGGAAAGGCTAGTTGAGCCAAATGCCATACCAGGCGCAGCACCGGCGGGGCGGGCATGGGTTGGGGAGCCTGGAGCTGGAAGTGGGCAGCCGTTAGCCGGACATCCTTAGTGGCGCTGGCTACCTTCTTATCGTGGCAGCAGCCCGACGCGGGCTTGCCCGTGTCAAGGCAGCAGCAGTGCGTATCGCTGCCCTGGGCCACTGAAACCGCCGTTAGCGCCTGCCCACAGAAGTGCATACTGTACACCAGCCCGGGGCTGGACAGCAGGTAGCTAAAGAGCAGAAACAGGCTTACGAAGCGCTTCATAAAGCAATAGACGGGCAGAACTCCAAATCCTGACAAAGGTACAGGCCTATTCGCAGGGGTTCCGAATAGAATTGGCGTAATATGTTACAGGATTTGTTAGCCGACTCGCTCGTTAAATGAGAACCCACCCCCTGCATAAATTCATTGTGGCTGTGCTGTACCTAGTAGTGGCGGGGGCAAAAAATTATGCTAAGCGCCCGCGGGCTTCTGATTGCTCCCTGTAGGGACGCCCAGGTGCCCGAGGTAGCGGTAGATGGTGGCGCGGCCTACGCCGAGGAGCTGACCAATTTCACCCACTGTTTTGTCTTGTTGCAAGTAGAGCGTTTTGGCGGCCTGGGCCTTGGATAGTGCTTCTCTTGAGAGGCCTTTGGGCCGGCCGCCCTGCCGGCCCCGCGCCCGCGCCGCCGTGAGCCCAGCCTTGGTGCGTTCGCGGATGATGTCGCGCTCAAATTCGGCCAGCGAGGCAAACAAATTAAACATGAGCCGGCCCTGGGCCGTGGTCGTGTCCAGGTGGTCGTGCAGGCTCACGAAATGCACCCCTTTTTCCTGAAAGCCCGTCACCAGCGTCACGAGGTCTTTGAGCGAACGGCCGAGGCGGTCGAGTTTCCAGACGACCAGGGTATCGCCGGCACGCAGCCGGGTCAGCAGTAATTGGAGCTGCGGGCGGTCTTTGAAAGAGGAGGCCTTTTCCTGCACGATGTCGGCGCAGCCCGCGGCCTCCAGAGCGTCGACTTGCAAGTGCAGTTGCTGGTCCTGGGTACTCACGCGAGCATAGCCGATTTTCATAGCAGAGCGGCGACTTGTCTCGTAAAGTCACGAGGATAAAGATACGCGAACATAGTTTCGTGAGATAAGGAAATAAGACGGGTGAATGAGTAGCTTGAGCGGCTTTTCGACTGAGCCGGCGCGTCGCTGGAAAACGACCGTATTCTGAGACGGTCGCCCGCGCAAATTTTCCTACCGATATTTTCCGTTCCTACTCTGGTGCTACCTTTAGAGGCTATCCGAATAGGGAGAAATGAAGTAGTATTTTAGCGTTATGGCGACCACACAGGAATTTGCGCTTTCGGACACCTTATGGGAGCGGCTCTC
>JAYULN010000625.1:0-3283 GCA_043763525.1 Hymenobacter sp. | reverse complement strand
GTGGTGGGCCAGCTCACGGCGGCCCTGCCGGCCGGCGGCACCACGCTCGCGGTGGAGACGGCCGGGCTGGCGGCGGGCGTGTACACGCTGCGCCTGCAGGCCGGTCCGGTGACGGTGGCCCGGCCCGTCGTGCTGCAATAAGCGCCTGAGCGCCTGAAAAGGGACGGTTCCCGCGCGGGAGCCGGCCCTTTTCAGGCCCCGCTGCCAGCGGCACAACGCTTTTCTTGCCCTTGATTACTACTCTTTTTACCCTTCCCCTTTTATCCTTCTTCGATGACACAACCTTACCTCAGCCTTCCCGCGCTTCCGCGGCCGGCCACGACAACCGGATTTGGCCTAGGCCTGCGCCGCTTCGGTACCGTGCTGCTCGCGGCCTTCGGCCTGGCGCTCGGGGCGCACGGCCAGCAGCGACCGGCGGCCGGGTTCTTCCGGGCCGATGCCGCCGCCCGCACGGCGGCGGCGGCATCGGCGCTGGCCGCCGCCCACCCCAATGGCACGGCCCTGAGCCTGGACGAGCCGGGCCTGCGGGCCGCCCTGGCCACGGCCCCGCCCGAAGCGCGGGCCGGGGCGGCCCCGCTGGTGCTGGCCCTGCCGCTGCCCGACGGCACTGTTGGCCGGTTCGCCCTGCGCGAGGCCCCGATTATGGAAGCGCCGCTGGCCGCCCGCTACCCGCAAATCAAAACTTACGCCGGCGTGGGCCTGGACGATGCCACGGCCAGCGTGCGGGTGGATATGACCCCGCTGGGCTTCCACGCCCGGGTGCTGAGCGCCACCGGCCAGGGTTTTTCCATCGACCCGCTGAGCGCGACCGATACGCGGCACTACCTGAGTGGCTACCACCGGGACCAGCGCCCGGGGGCAGGGGCGCACAAACCGCTGGCCTGCGGATTCGTGGCCACCGCGGCCGAGGCGCAAGCCAGCGCGGCGCGGGTGGCGGCCTGGCGCGGGGCCGGCGGACAGGCCCGGGCCACGGGCTCCGGGGCGCAGCTGCGCACCTACCGGCTGGCCCTGGTCTGCACCCCGGAGTATGCCCTGGGCAGGGGCAACACGGTGGCCAGCGTGCTGGCGGTCGAAGTCGTGGTCCTCAACCGGGTGGTGGGCACGATGGAGCGGGAATTGGCGGTGCGCCTGGTGCTGGTGGCCAACAACGACCAGATTACCTTCCTCAGCGGCACGGGCCCCCAGCCGTCGCCGGCCTACACGGCCAGCGACGCCGTTTTAGAGCTGGACCAGAACCAGCTCAACGTGGACCGCGTCATCGGGGCGGCCAACTACGACATTGGCCATTTGTTCTGCGCTTGCGGCGGGGGCATCGCCAACGCTGGAGGGGTGTGCCGGCCGGGAAACAAAGCCCAGGGCCTCTCGGGAACGGAGGACCCCACCTTCTCCGAGTTCGGCATCAAGGTGGTGTGCCACGAGATGGGGCACCAGCTGGGAGCCCTGCATTCGTTCAATGCCGACGATAGCCAACGCGACGGCAGCACTTCCTGGGAACCGGGTTCGGGCGTTACCATCATGTCTTACGGCGGCCAACTGGGCGCGGCTAATGACGTGCAGAACGGAGCGGACGATATTTACCACACCGGCAGCATTGAGCAGATGCAGGCCACGATGAGCGCCAACGGCTGCGGCACGCTCACGGCCACGGGCAACGCGGCCCCGGTGGTGACGGCCCCGGCCAGCGGCAAAACCCTGCCCCTGAACACGCCCTTCCAGCTCACGGCCACGGCCACCGACGTTGATAACGACCCGCTGACCTATTGCTGGGAAGAGCTCGACCTGGGCCCGGCCGGCGACCTGGCCATGCCCCAGGTGACGGGGCAAACCCCGCCGCTGTTCCGCTCCTGGTTGCCCGGCTATGCCGCCACCCGCTCCTTTCCGCGCCTGGCCGCGCTGGTGAACAACACGGCCCCGTTGGGCGAGCGCCTGCCTACGGTGGCCCGCACGCTCAAGTTCCGCTGCACGGCCCGCGACCTGCACAACGGCCTGGCCGGCCCGGTAGGGGGCGTGGGCCTGAGTGCGCTGGTGAGCCTGAGCGTGAGCGCGGCGGCCGGTCCCTTTCTGGTGACGGCCCCCAACACGGCCGTGAGCTGGGCCGGGGGCTCGACCCAGGCCGTGACCTGGGCTGTGGCCAACACGAACGTGGCCCCGGTGAGCTGCGCGCTGGTGAACCTGCGCCTGAGCCTGGACGGGGGGCTGAGCTACCCGCTGCTGCTGGCCAGCGGCGTGGCCAACTCCGGCTCGGCCCGCATCACGGTGCCCAACGTGGCTAGCACCACGGCGCGGGTGATGGTGGAGGCGGCCGACAACTACTTCTTCGACATCTCGAATGCCAACTTCGCTATTACCCCTGGCCCCGGCCCGGCCCTCACCAGCTTCACGCCGGCTGCTGGGCCGGTGGGCACGGTGGTGACCTTGACGGGGCTCAACCTGAGCGGGGCCACGGCCGTGGCCTTTAATGGCACGGCGGCCAGCGCGTTCACGGTGGTTTCGGCCACCAGCGTGCGGGCCACGGTGGCGGCAGGCAGTACCTCGGGCCTGATTACGGTGAGCACGCCCAGCGGCACGGCCAGCTCGGCCACGGCGTTTGTGGTGGGCACGCCGCCCACGATTACCAGCTTTACGCCCACTTCGGGGCCGGTGAACACCATCGTTACGCTTACGGGTACCAACTTTCTGGGCACGAGCAAGGTGACGCTCAACGGAGCCGACGTGCTGGCTTTTTATGTGAATTCGGCGACCGAGCTGCGGGCGACCATGCCCCGCAGAGGCACCACGGGCCGGCTGGCCGTGACCACGCCGCTGGGCACGGCCATCTCGGCCACCGATTTCACCGTCCCGCTGCTGACCAGCATTTCCGCGTTCACACCTAACATCGGCCCGATTGGCACGGTGGTGACGCTGACGGGCGCGAACCTGACGGGAGCCACCCGGGTGACGCTCAACGGCGTGAGCGTGCCGTCGTTTACGGTGAACTCGGCCACCCGTATTACGGCCACGGTGCCGGTGGGGGCCACCACGGGGCCGCTGGCCGTTTTCACGCCGCTGGGCGTGGGCGTGACGGCCAATGACTTTACGGTGATACCCACGCCGGTGCTGGCCATGCTGAGCCCCAACGCGGGCGTGGTGACCACGGTGCTGCGCGTGACGGGCACGGCCCTGACCGGGGCCACGGCCGTGACCTTTACCAAGAATGGCAGCCCATCCATACTGGTTACCGCCAACCTCACGGTTACCGGCACGAGCATCGCCTTCACGGTGCCCGCCAGCCTGGCCATCGGGG
>JAYULN010000624.1:0-3286 GCA_043763525.1 Hymenobacter sp. | reverse complement strand
CTCATCTCGGCTACGGCCACCTGCGCGTTGCCGCGCCAGGCCAGCACGGGCAGGCGGGTTTCCACCTGCTGGTCGGGGGTTTTGTGGCCGCCACGGCTTAGTGTGCGGCGGTGGCTGCCGTCGCGGTTGGCCACCACCACGCGGTAGCGGCCCAGCTCGTTCTGGGCGTAAGCCACCAGCTGGCCGTTGGGGCTGATGACGGGCTGCGAATAAACGTCGGCGTGGCGGTTGCGGCCGCCCTGCCGGAACTTCTTGTCCGGCTCGGTCAGCGTGGCTACTGGCTGCCCGTTCAGCTCACGGTAGTACGTCAGCCAGTCCTTCAAAAACATCTTAAACGGCACGTTCAGCGACGAGCTGATGCCCACTTCCACGTCGCGGGTAATGCGCGTGAGGTTCAGGATGTTCTGGATGGTGGTGTAGCCGTAGCGCTCGGCCACGTAGTTCCAGATGCTTTGGCCGGCCAGGGTGGAGTTGCGCAGGAAAAAGGGGGCCGTGCGGCTGCCGGTGGGGTACTGCTTGCTCATGTCGCGCATGAAGCCGTCCATGTCCACGCTCCAGCCCTCGGCCGCGTAGGCCGAGGCTCCGCCGATAAACCAGTCGGGCAATTGCAGCAGGTAGCTGCTTTGCAGCACTTCCTTCAGCGAGCCGCCGTACATCATGTCGTTCAGCAGTACCTCCGTTATCTGGGTGCTCAATACCCGCTTAAACTCGGTTTCCTGGCCGCCAAAGGCAATTTGCACCTTACTCATGCGGGCCAGCGGGGTTTCGCCGCCGTTTATCTGCTGCTGGGTGGCAGTCAGGCCAATGTTGCTCTGGCGCAGGTCGCCCACCGAATTATAGAACAGCAGCGTGGTTTTGGAGTAAGGATAGTACCCAATCAGCGCCGTGATGCGCTGAAGCTCCTTCTCGGCGTACTCGGCGGCCCGGCGGGCGCTGGCCTCGCCGCCGTCGTAGTACATCACGTTAAAGTTCTGCGTATTGAGCTGCTGCCAACGGAATTGCTTGTACTGAACGCGCACCCGCCCAAACGGCTCCTGCGCCGTTTGGGCCTGGGCCGCCTGCGTGAGCAGCAAAGGCAGAAGCAGCGCCAACGCCCCCAGCGTGCGCTTCGCGGATAGTGAAATACTCATAGGAACAGCAACGAGGAAAAACGAAAATTAGTCCGCTTTTAAGGCTAATTTTTTTTCAGAAGAAAAAGTGCCGGGCCAGCCAGCCGGGTCGGGCCCGTTGCCGCGCCGCGAAACCCCGCCAGCCCGCCAAACTGCCGTCTCAATAACACTCAACTTACGCTCACCGGGCGGAGCGCGTCGTAGCGCAGCAGGCTTACGTCGGGCCATATTTCGGCCTCGTCTTCCAGCCAGTCGGCCAGCAGCACGGCCAGGCGCGGAGCCAGCATCACGCCCTTCGAGCCGTAGCCTCCGCAAAAGCTGAGCGCCGGCACCGTGGGGTGCGGCCCCAGCAGCGGCCGGCGGTCGCGCACGGCGGGCCGCACGCCGGCCCGCTGCCCCACCACGGCAAACGGCAGGTCGGTGATGACGGCCAGCCGGGCGGCCAGCTCCTCGCGCCCCACCGCCGTGATGCCCTCGGCAAAAGGCGGCCACCGGTACGTGGCCCCCACCCGAAACCGCGCCGCGCCCACGGGCACCACGTAGGCCCCCCGGTTCAGCACTTGGGCGGCGCTCAGGGCGGGGCATTCCACGTCCAGCACCTCGCCCTGGTTGGGCGTGAGGGGCAGCCAGCCGAAATACGGGTTGCGAATGGCCGCCGCCCCCTCGCAGCAGACGACGTGCCGTGCCCGTACCTGCCCCGCGTAAATGGCCCCCATGGGGTGCGTGGCGAGGTGGTGCCAGTCAAATTTTTCGGTGCGCAGCCAGCCGTCGCGGGTGCCTTCGGCAGCCAGGGCGGCCAGCAGCTCGCGCACGGCCACGTGGCCGCCGTGCCGCAGCCATGCGCCGCCAAAGGGCGCGTGTACGCCCGGCAGGCCGGGGTCGTTGGTGGCGAAGCCGGCCACAAAATCGCCCCAGGGGCAGTCGGCGCTGCGGGCCAGCACGGCGTTCTGCTCTTCCAGCGACGAGAATATTTTTAGAATAGGCGTTTCGGTGAAGAACGCCTGGCCGAAGCGCTGCTCCAGCTCGCGGTAGAAGCCGGCCGCAAAGGGCAGCAGTTCGGCCGCCCGCCACGTGAGGGCAAAACGCTTGCCCGCCACCGGATTCATGAGGCCGGCCGCCACGTTCGAGGCCGAGTTGGCCTGGCCGGGGTCGTACACCAGCACCTGGTGGCCCCGCTGGCGCAGCACGTAGGCCAAAGTAGCCCCGGCAATGCCGTGGCCTACTATCAGAAAATCACAGTCCTCCATTAGTGGTTTTGAAGGTTAAAAGGTAAGCGGAAAGCGGGGTTTCTGATTTTCCAATAATATACAATATTTAATATATTTAATAAAAAAATTTAGTCCCTACTGCATTTTGGCCCCAAAACTCAACAATTAAAACACAACATTTCTTTTCGCCTTACCTTTCCGCATTGCTCAGCCACCCAATTTCGCATGACCGTCGCCGGCTTCACCTTCAACGCCTTTTCCGAAAACACTTACCTGCTCATTGACGAGGCCACCCGGCAGTGCGCCATCGTGGACCCCGGCTGCTACGCCCCGGCCGAGCAGCAGGCCCTGCGCGAGTACATCGCCACCAACAACTTACAGGTAGCGCTGCTGCTGAACACCCACGCCCACATCGACCACGTGCTGGGCAATCAGTTTGTGCTGGCTACCTGGCCCGGCACGCCGTTTCTGCTGCACCGGCTCGATTTGCCCACCCTGCGTGCCGTGCCTGCTTATGCCGGCAACTATGGTTTTCCCGAGTACCAGCCCGCCGAGCCCACCGGCGAATTGGTAGCCGGCCAGCCCGTGCGCTTCGGCGAAACCGAGTTGGAAGTGCGCTTTGCGCCGGGCCACGCGCCGGGTCACGTGGTGTTCTACCACGCGCCCACGGCCACGGTTATCGGTGGCGACGTGCTGTTTCAGTGCAGCATTGGCCGCACCGATTTGCCGGGTGGCGACCACGCCACGCTCCTGCGCAGCATCGAAACCGAGCTGCTGACCCTGCCCGATGATACCGTGGTGTACCCCGGCCACGGCCCCGCCACCACAATAGGGGAGGAGCGCCGCGGCAACCCATTTCTCATTTAACAATCAGGGCAACCGCACCAAAATATTAAACTGTGTTTCCAGCCTCTGGAGGCACTTTAGTAACAGCCGCTTTTCGATTTTTTGAACACCTCCAGGCCGTTT
>JAYULN010000623.1:0-8266 GCA_043763525.1 Hymenobacter sp. | reverse complement strand
TCGTCGTTACTTCGGCAACCAGTCCGGGCTATGCGGCTGGGTCAGCAGCCGCTGGGGCGCTGCCGGCGGAAATTGGCATCAATAAATTCACGGGCACTGCTTCCTTCGAGGCTCCGCTTTATACGCTCACCATCCCGGGATACTCTTTGCCGATTGGCTTATTTTACTCAGCGACGGGTGTGCAAGCGGAGGATACTGGCGGAGAAGTTGGACTCAACTGGTCCCTGCAGGGAGGACTAGGCATTCATCGGCAGGTGCGGGATTTGCCGGATGACATTCAGGTTATTGGCAGTCTGGAAAGCCGCTACGGCTGGCTTCGCTACCCCGCGAGTACTTCCTCCCCAGCAAACCGCATTGCCCAGGTACCAAACGCTCCAGCGGCTTTTAATGCGACCACTTGCACAACCACTGAGCAGAACGTCGCGACCCTGCTACTCGGATTCGGGGAACTGAATCATAAGGCAGGCACCTCTTACAACCTCTACGACACCGAGCCAGACATCTTTACCTACTCGGTGCCCGGCTACAGCGGCAAGTTTGTCTTTGACGGGACGGGTGCGGTGCGTCTGTTGCCGTACGCTCCGATACAAATCACGCCGCTGTTTACCTCCCAAGTCCAAGCCGTTAACTGCGCGTACCCGGTTTCAACCGGGGAATTGACGGGCTTTATCATCCGCACCGCGGAAGGCACGGTGTATACCTTCAACGTCACCGAGCGCATCTCCCAGCAAACCTATTCCACGGCCCCGTATGGGGGGACGAAATTCCTGTTGCGGCACTACTGGGATTTCAAAATCAACCAATACATCAGCGGTACGTCCAATCAAGGCCCGTCAGAACTGTATTACACGACCGGATGGCTGGTTTCAAGTATTAAGACCCCGGCTGCCGCTACCAATGCCAGCGCGAACACTATCACCTTCGGCTATGATTGCGTGATGCACACGCCCAAGCCGGAAGTGACCGGTAACCTGTTTCAACTGGGCAGTCCACCGACCGGGCCCTCCACCGACCACACGCTGGGCACCATCGTGAAGTCCAGCCCAAAACTGATTAGTATCACTACGGCAACGGCGGTAGTCACGCTCAATCGGGAATTGGATGAATTGGATGATTTTCACCTTTCTTCTCTCGTTGTCACTTCTCCAACCGCAGAAGATGGCTTAATTAAGACTTCACTCATAAAGTCCTACGAATTTGAGTACTTGGGCCAGGGCCGATATTTAGCTCGCATCCTGTTGAAGCGCAGTGCGTCGACCCTGCCGCTCTATGCATTTTCCTATGCCACAGAGGTGGACGCGGGCGGGGCGCTGCCCAAGTCCAACCGCGAAAAGACGGGCTTGAATCAGGATTATTGGGGATTCGCCAATAATAACCGGGCCAGCACGGGGATTCCCCGCTTATACGTCTACCCCCAGTTGCTCTCGGCGGCTTCGCCCCGCCCCGCTGCTCCGTACCGCCTTTATCCGGCACCGGCTTACGAGAACGGCGGTACCGTACTCGCGGGGGCTGACCGCCGCCCGGCGAACCGCTTGAGCGTTGCGGTGGCCGGTACCCTGACGGGGGTAACCTTTGCTACCGGTGGCCAGGTGGCGCTGGAGTACGAGCAAAACCAATTTTATGACCCGGTCGCGCAACAGTCGTTACCGGCCGGAGGACTGCGCTTGCGCACCCTGAAGGTGAAAGACCCGGTGACGCGGGTGGAGACCCGCCGCGACTACAGCTACCAGCAAGCGGGCACCGGCACCACGGGCATCTCCAGCGGAGTGCTGCTGCACCTGCCCCGGTATGCATTTGCCGTGCCGGTGACGAACAGCACTTCCTGGGCCGATGTAACCGTGCGCACCGTGCAGGAGGTAGCCCCCGACCCGTTTGAGGGCCGGGTGGTTGGTTACCAGCAAGTCACGGAAGCCGTGCCCGGAAAGGGACTGGTAACGACTACTTTTGCCGTGCCCGGCGCAGCGGATGACAACACCAGCCCAGGCGAAGATGAAGACCGGACCCAGCTGGCTTCGCAACTGCTCCCCGCCTGGCAGCGCCCGGTGTTTGGCGTGGCCCGCCAGCTCAGCAATGGCAGCTGTCCCAGCGTTGCTCCGCTCCAGGCCGTGGGCGAGCTGTACCCCTTTGCGCCGGCCCCGAATTACGACTTTTGCCGGGGGGTACCGCTGAAGGTGCAGTACCGGGCCGAGCCCAGCACCGGCCCGGGCCCCGGCCCATTGGTGCGCGAGGAAACCTTCACGTATCAGTATGTCAATGCTCGCCCGGGACTGAGTCCGGTGACGGGGTTGCGGTACGAACAGCTGGGTGACCTCAGCCAGACCATTCTGGCCTATGCCAAATACACCTTGCTCACGGATTATTTTTATCGCCCCCGACAGGAGGTGAGTACCCAGTTCATAGCCGGCGGGACGAATAGCCAGTCCAGCGTCGGGTATCGGTACAATAACCAGGGGTGGGTGGCCGCAAAAACGCTGCTGGGCAGCGATAATGTCGTGACCCGGACCCGCTACAAGTACTTGAGTGATTATGCGCTGCCCGCTTCGGGGGCGACCGGCGAGCTGCTGGCAATGAGCACCCGGATTGGAGAGGGCATCAGCGCCGACCCGGTCGAAATTATTTCGGAAATCCGACCGGCCGGCAGCACCGGGCACGTGGCCTACGCGGGTGCCACGTTGCAAACCTTTACGACGGGTACCGTGCTGGCTGCGAACAATCAGCCCGTTACCACCCCAACCTATCCGTACCAGCTGCGGCGCTGGCAGCCCAATCAATCCGTGGCCGGCTACGACTCGGTGATGATTGTTGGCAATGCGCTCCACATTCCCACGGCTATGCGGGTGGCTTCAACCGTGCTGGAGGTCGATGCAAACCTCAACCCGCTCTCCGTGCAGGCCGCAGCGGGCCGGCAGGTGCTTGGCAAGCACCTGGGTTATGGGGGGCTGGTTCCGCTGTTGCAGGTTGCCAACGCGCAGGCCAGCGAAGTCATTTTCTCGGATTTTGAGACCACGGACAAGCCGTACAGCTTCATCCCGTTGATTGGCACCAGCTACGGACCGCCTACTGCCTCCACGACGGCGGCCCACACCGGAACCCAGGGCTGCGTGCTGCCCGCGGGGAGTAGTCAGACGACCGCACTCCCCGCTTCGACGGCCGCACAATACCGCTTGGTATTCTGGGCCCGGGCAACGGCGGCCGCAACCGGCAGCGTAACCGTGCAGCCGGCCATCACGCCCGCCATTGCTTTCTCCTTTACCTGCACCACCCAGTGGCAGCGCTTCGAGCTGCTGTTGCCGCTGGGAAATCTGACGAACCGGCCCAGCTATCAACTCGCCATTACGGCTGCTGGCTCTAACAGCGTCGGCATTCAACTTGATGACATACTACTGGTGCCCACAACGGCGGCAGTAGCCAGCACAACGTACAACCTGACAACGGGTAAAACCTCCGAGACGGATGCACGGGGGCGTACCACTTACTACGAATACGCTCCCACGGGCGACCTGGCCCTGGTGCGGGACCATAACCAGGCCATCGAGCACCAGTATCAAAAAGTGCTGCCGGGCCAGACCCTGCAATCAGGCATTTCATTCAATGCTACGGGTACGATGGTGGAACAAACCCCCATCACCTTTACCGCGCTGGCCAACCTGAACGGCCAACTGCAATACAAATGGGACTTTGGGAATGGACCGATTATCACGACGACCAGCCCTCAGACTACCCATTCTTACCCTATCACGGGGCTAAGCCAGGAATACACCGTTCGCTTGACCGTGAGCAGCCAAGGCGTGGATTACCTGTATGTGGAGAAGGTCTACATTGCGCCTGTTTCTCTCGAAGTGACCACCTGCATGGCGGGTATCGTGAGCATTGATGATTGTAAAAAAGGAAGTAGCGCGGCAACAGTCGATGTGGATTGTAATCCAACTGTGCCCCAAACCTCCACGACTTTTCAGGTCACGGCTAATTTGAGCGGCGTAGCCTATCAGTGGCAATTCTACGACAGTAGCCAGATTTATAATCCTGACTGGGTTGCCCTGCCTGCTAATTCAATCATCGGAGGTTCCCCAACAACATCGACCATCGTGGTGGCGGGTGTCACCCGTCTGCGGTTCCGATGCCGGGTCAGCATAAACCTACAGGAGGTAACATCCACCGAGTTTAAAATCGACCACTTCCAGAGCACCCTGAACTGCCCCTAAGCGACTGCAACTCCTGTCATGAGTATCCGGCGGCAGCAAGCAGTGCTGGTCAGGTCATCTACCCCCCTTGTCTTCAAAAAAGTATGCGTAAGTCTACTTCTATTCGTTTGCTACGCAGCTGGTTGGTTGTGCTGTTACTTGGTGTTGGGCCATTTCATCATGCGTTGGCACAGGGTGGGAAGCGCCCAGAGTCGCCCGCCGCGCAATTCACGGGCGGCGGTGGGGTAACCCTGGCCGGCTCTGGACCGGCCTGCCCCAATACCGCCGTTACGTTTAAGGCGATGGGCCCATGCACCTCCTGGACCTGGGATACCGGAGGTGGTATGCTGCTCAGCCAAAAGGACATGGCTGGTTCCTACTCTACGGTAAGCATCAGCTGGTCTTCGCCGGGAACGTACACGGTAAGCGTAGACACGGATTGCTCCGGCACTGATTATGTTGCCAGAACTATTACGGTGGTCGACACGACACCAGGGGCCATCACAACGCTTGGCGCAACCACGCAACTATCGGCCACGAGTGCAACCATCTGCCTGGGTAACACGCTCCAACTGGTTCCTCCTGCTAATTCGGCCAACTGGGCTTGGAGTGGTGCCAACGTGACCACCAACCCCAGCACCGGGGTCGCCACCATTCAGCCGGTGGCGGAAAACAACACCTATTCGCTGACGTATACCCTTTCGACTGCTTCGTGCCCGGTAACCAGCACCTTTGTGGTGAATGCCGTATCCGCAGCCGGTCAGGTGGAGGTACTCAACAACGCCCCCTACGGCACCAACTGGCGCTATGGGCCGGGAGATATCACGTTTGTGGTAAAAAACCCGGACCCGCTGCGCGTGTACAGCTGGTACGATTCCCCCGCCAGTACCACGCCCCTCGCCACCGGTATCACCTGGACTACCACCGTATCGCAGGCTAGTAGCAGCTACTACGTGTCGACCTCGGCTTGTCAGGCCCCAACCGTCATTCCGGTCCTGAGGCGGCAGGTACAGCTCCAGGCCAATGGCATTGTCCCAGCCGGCCCCGTTCGCCTGGTGCCGGGTACTCCGCTCACGTTGCAGGCCAGCAGCTTATTGCCTGGGCCACTGACCTGGTTTCTCAACGGCACGCAGCTTAGCAACCAGACCTTCACGTCCCTGGTCGTGACGCAGGTAGGCCGCTATACCGTCCGCACCCAATTCCCCGGCAGCTGGGCCCTGGAAAACGAGTCGCAGCCAGTTGACATCGTCGGAGGCCTCGACAATCAATTCGTCAACGACCAGGCGCTGACCTACGTCAGCGACACGCAGGTGCTCAAAGCGGGCGTGACATCGGCCGACCAGGTGGCGCAACTGGCGACCGGCGACCGCACGCAAACCATCACCTACCTGACGGGCTGGGGGCAGCCGCTGCAACAGGTAGCCGCCCAGGCCAGCCCAACCCAGCAGGACTTGGTGCAGCACGTTGCCTACGCGGGCGACCCGGTTGTTGCCCAGACCTACCTGCCGCTACCGGTGAGTGCCCAGGAAAAAGCTACTGGGCTCTACGAACCTGACCCGGTCGGCAAGCTCACTACCTACTACTCCACCAACTACGCCGACAATCAGCCCTACGCCGTCACCACCGCCGAAGCCTCGCCCC
Organism: Hymenobacter sp.; assembly: GCA_043763525.1. GTDB lineage: Bacteria > Bacteroidota > Bacteroidia > Cytophagales > Hymenobacteraceae > Hymenobacter. The sequence continues at coordinate 2,444 of JAYULN010000623.1, read as the reverse complement.
TGGGCCGGCCAAGTAGCCAGGTTCCGGCGGGCAGTGCCTGGGCCAGCCACCCCAACCAGGTGAGCTATGCCACCAACGCCGTGAATGATGGCGTGCGCCGGTGGAGCGGGCTGGATGCGAGCAGCGTGTACGCGGCGGGCCAGCTCACCAAGGAAGTGCTGATTGATGCCGACGGCCGCCGCACGGAAGTGTACAAGGACGGCCTTGGTCGGGCGATTTTGCAGCGCAAGATAATCGGCTATGGCGGGCGCAGGCCCCGAAACTTCGACACTTATAGTGTGTACGCGGCCACCGGCTACTTGCAATACGTGGTGCCGCCGGCTGCCGTGGCGGCCATGGCCGCCGCCGCCACCTGGAACGTGGCTGCTATGCCCGCCGGCTTCGCGAATTTGTGGTGCTACCAGTACGCCTACGACGAGCGCGGCCGGCTGGTCGAGCGCCGGTTTCCCGGCGCGGCCCCCGTGTGGCTGGTCTACGACCCGTTCGACCGGCCCATCCTGGTCCAGGACGGCAACCACCGGGCGGCCAACCAGTGGCTCTTTACCAAGTTCGACGCGCAGAACCGGGCGGTGGTATCCGGCCTGTACGCCTACAACAGCCAGGCCGCTACCGCCCGGCAGGACCTGCAGACGCTGGTGGATAAGTCGACGCTGACCACCGGCTATGAAAGCCGCACCAGCAACGGCTACACGCCCAGTCAGTCATTTCCGGATATCAGCACCGACGCAGTAGTGCTGTCGATGAACTTCTTCGACGACTACGACCTGGACCAGGATGCCAACCACACCCCGGATTATGCGTACGTCGCCCAGGGCATTGCCGGCAGCCCCGAGCCCGTGGCCACGGCCCAGCCGCGCGGGCTGCCCACCATGACCCGCACCCGCGTGGTGCAGCCGGGCGGCACCTACGGCAGCTGGCTCACGGCGGCCCTCTTCTATGACGAGTACGGCAACCTGATTCAGAAGCAAAGCAACAACCTGCTGCAAGCCAGCGGCGGCCTGGGCGATGTGGCCACGCTCGTATACCGCGAGCAGGGCTTCGTGCCGCAGGTGCTGTGCGCGTTGAAAAAGCAGCAAACCCCCGACCTGGCCGGCAACTTCTCGCCCACGGTCATGGTGCGCAACCGCTTTGGCTACGATGCTGGCGGGCGCCTGCTCCAGAGCTGGCAGCAGCACCTATGGAAAGACACCTGGGAGCCCGAAGTGCTGGTGGCGACCAATTCCTACACGGACCTGGGCCAGGTGAAGCAGAAGCAGCTGCACAGCCGCGACGGCGTGAAGTACCTGCAGACGGAGGACTTCGCCTACAATCTGCACGGCCAGCTAAGCGCCATCAACAACAGCGACGAGCTGCTGGTGAGCAGCAACCCTGAAAATGACCTTTTCGCGCTCAACATCAGCCGGGAAAATTCGGCGAGTGGCGGCGGAAACACGCCGCGCTACGACGGGGGCATCTCGGCCGTAAGCTGGGCCACGCACAACGCGGCCCAAACCAATCAACCCGAGCGCCAGCGGCGTTACCTGTTCCAGTACGATGGGCTCGGCCGCCTGACGGATGCCCTGTACCAGGCCCGCCCGACCCCCGGGACCTGGACCTATGAGCAAGGGGCGTACGACGAGAAGAACATCACCTACGATGCCAACGGCAATATCCTGTCGCTGCAACGCTACACCCAAGCCACCGCCGCCGGCAGCCCCACCCTGCTCGACAACCTGAGCTTTACCTACACCGGGACCGGCAACCAGCACAGCAAGGTGGACGATGCCGGCGACATCACGCGCGGCTTCAAAGATGCCCGCACGGCGCAGGAATACACCTACGACCCCAATGGCAGCATCACCCGCGATGACAACAAGGGCGTTGCCTATACCTACAATGCGCTCAATAAGGTAGCCAGGCAAACGGTCGGGACCGGGGTGCTCCAGTATACCTACGATGCCGCCGGCACCCTGCTGAAGCGGGAAACGCTGTACGGGGCAATCACCAGCAAAACGGAATACTACATCGATGGACTGGTTTACCAGTCGGTGCTCAACAATACGGTCTTGCTCTCCGTCCCGACGACCGAAGGGCGGGCGATGGTGGGCACGCAGACCGATAAGCGGCTGACCTACGAGTACCACCTGCGCGACCACCTGGGTAACCTGCGCGTGGCCTTCCGGGCGCAAGCCGGCACCGAAGACCTGCGCCTCTCGTCAGAAGACGTGCGCCTGGAAGAAGGGCCGTACCCCAAGTTTGAGAACGTCGAATCGACCCAGAGCCAGGATACCAAGCCCTACGACCGCGACTGGGTAGCTGCTGTAACGAACGAACGCCACGGCCCGGCGATTGCCATTCCGGTTTCCCAGCTGGACCACGTGAAAGTACGGGTGTACTACCAAACGCCGTACGGCCCGCAAACGTATCGCCCAGCCCCTACCAGCCCGGTTTCTGCGGCCCGCAGC